>MOXJ01000002.1 GCA_002507565.1 Candidatus Reconcilbacillus cellulovorans | reverse complement strand
GTCGCGGTTTTTTGCCGACATGACCGGCGGACGCTACGAACGCGTCGCGGCGCCCGTCGGCGAAAACCGGCTGTACGCCGTGCGCGCCGACGGACGGCGGCTGGATCCGGCCTTTCTGAGCCGGGGAACGGCGGAACAGATGTACCTGGCCATGCGGTTGGCCCTCGCCGAACATCTGGCCGAAACGCGTTCGTTCGCGCCGCCGCTCGTGTTGGACGATGTTTTCGTCCATTTCGACGGCGAGCGGCTCGAGCGGGCGCTCGGCGCCGTCGGCGATCTCGCGCGGCGGCACGGTCTGCAGGTGCTGATGTTCACTTGTCACGACCACGTCCGGTCGGCGGCCGAACGGCGCCTCGGTCCGCTCGCGGAATTCGTCCGACTGGACGGCGCCGATCGCGGTCATTCTTCGTAGATCATTTTGACCGTCATGCCGCCGTCGACGATCAGGTTTTGGCCGGTGACGAAGCCGGCGGACTCCGTCAGGTACATGACGGCGTCGGCGATGTCGTCCGGCCTGCCGACGCGGCCGACCGGATGCTGCAGGCGGTCGCGTTCGGAATGGACCGGCGTCGTCGCGCGTTTGGAATATTGCCAGTCGCGCGTTTCGATCCATCCCGGGCTGATGCAGTTGACGCGGATGCCGTACGGGCCGAGGCTGATCGCCATCGCGTGGGTGAGCGCGACGATGCCCCCTTTGGAGGCGGTGTAGGCTTCCGTCCCGGGCTCGGACATGAACGCCCGCGTCGAGGCGATGTTGACGATCGAGCCGCCTCCGGCTTCCGCCATCATTTTCGCCGCGGCCTGCGAGACGAGAAACGTGCCGCGCAGGTTGACGGCGACGACGCGGTCGAAGTCTTCCGGCGAAAGTTCGAAAAACGGCGCGTTGCGCGCGATGCCGGCGTTGTTGACGAGCGCCCTTGGAATGCCGAGCGTCTCGCGGGTTTTTCGCATCCAGGCGCGGACGTCGTCCGGATCGGAAACGTCGGTGCGGACGAACAGCGCGCGGGCGCCGAGCGACTGCAGCATGCCGGCGGTTTCTTCTCCGGCTTCGACGTCGACGTCCGCGATCGAGACCGCGTAGCCCGCGCGGGCGAAACGGAGGGCGACGGCGCGGCCGATGCCTTGGCCGCCGCCGGTGACGGCAGCGATGTTCATGTCGGGCGGACACTCCTTTCGCGATTGATCCGCTTTACTCAATACCATAACACGAAACGGCCCGCTGTGGTAAAATGTTGGTGTCGTCCCGAAGGAGGAATGCGGTCATGACTACGCGCGGCGAAACGTCCGGCGGCCGTGAAACGGAGGGCCGTGCATCCGGCGGCCGCGGGTCCGGCGGTTGTAGAACCGGCGGCCGGGAAATCGTCTACCGCATCGGCCGGCGCACCGGCACGATCCGCGTGCCGGTGCGGGAGGAGGCTACGGCCGACCGGTTCGGGGTGCCGGCTCGTCCATCCCGCACCGGGCGGCTGTGGCGGCAAGCCCCCGCGCCGGGGAAGCGCGCGACGGCGTTGGCCGCCTGTGCGTTGCCGGTCGCGGCGCTTTGCGCGTTTCTCTGGCTGATTCGGACGTTGGCGGCCGTATGACCGGCGCGCGAGGTCCGGGCTCGGTCTTGCTTTAGCGGGGAGGCGGATCTTCATGTACGGATGGCTGACGGTCGTTGCCGTTGCGGCCGGCGCGGCCGCACTAGCCGTAACAGCGTATGCAGCGTGGGAACTGGCGTCTTTTCGCCGCCGTACGCCGCAGAAGGGCCGCAAGGGCGGTTTTATCGCGTTCCGGATACCGAAAGAGTCGGAACATGTCGTCGTCTGGACGTGGGCGGACTGGATCGCACTGGGGCTGGCGGCTCTCGGCGGCCTGTTTCTGCTCGCCGATGCCGTCGCGGTCGTCCGCGACCGGGACGCTTATCCGTTTTACCATCTCGGTTATTTGTTGTCGGGATTCGTGTACGTCGCCGTCGCCGTTTTGTTTCTGACCGTCCGGTTGGCCGCGCTGTTCGGGCTCGTCCGGGCAGGCCGCCAACCCGAACCTGCCGGACGACAACCGGGTGTTCGCGAACCGGTCGACGGCGGGGAGGAGTCGTCGGGAGACGGCCAAGACGGCCGCCCGTCCGGCCGCAGCTTAAGCGGCGAGCCGGCGGCGCGCCAGCATGAGTCCGAGCCAAACCGCGCTGATCAGTCCGAATAGCGGGTACAGCACCGACAGCAAGGCGCTGAAGCCGAATTGGCCGGCGGCGAAACAGAGGGCGAGCAGCGCGGGAACCGACCGCTCCGGCGGCACGCCGAAACGGTCGCGGATTTGCAAAGACAGCCCGTAGAGGTCGGCGATCAGCGTCGTGAAAATTTCGCCGAGGACAACCAGCGAAAACAGCGTCGCCGCCGTCGGCCCGACGTCGCCCATGACAGCGCTCATCGGCACCTCGAATTGGGACACGTCCGGCATGTGCGCGCTGAGCGCAAAATGCATCCCGAGCAGCATGGCGCCGATGCCGACGCCGCCGATCGTTCCGCCGAAGAGCAGCCGGCGGCGGTCGCGAACGGATGCGCCAAGCGGCACGAGCACCGCCTGTGCCGTCGCCAGATTAAAGGCGCCGTAAAGCCAGGGCGACGCCCAGGCCATAAGCGGGGATTCGTCGGATTCGAGCGAAAGCCAGTTGTCCGCCTGCGGTTCGCCGACCGTCCGCCACACTGCGAGCGCCACGAAGACGGCCATCGCCGGCACGACGATGCTGTTGGCCGCGATGATCGCTTGAAGTCCGCGCCGAAGCGCCGCATAAGCCGCCAGAACGGTCGCCAGCAGTCCTGCCTCGAGCGGCAGGCCGAACTGTTCTTCCAGAAGCGAACCCGCTCCGGCCGTCATGACGACGGAAATGCCGAACAACGCCGCCATCAGGAACAGACCGATCCATCGGCCGGCGCGGTCGCCGAACAAACGCCGGTTCAGCTCCTCGTACGATTCGACGCCGAGGCGGTGCGCCGCCAGCAGCAGGCGGACGCCGATGCCGACGAACAGACCGACGGCGATCAGAATGCACCATGTCGCCGTCGCTCCGTATTTTGTAAAAAATTGAAATACCTCCTGACCGGACGCAAAACCGGCGCCCACGACCGTGCCCATATACGTGAACGCGATCCGCGCCGTCCGCTCCGTTCGTCTCGGTTCCTTCAACGCGCGTCGCACCGCCTTTCTTCCGTCGGACGTCGTCCATCTCCAGCGTATGTCCGACGGCGGCGGGACATGACGGCCGACGCAGCGAAAAAAAACGGTGCGGCGGACGGCGCCGACGCGCCGTCCGCCGCTTCCCCTTCCGCGTACGCGTCGGCTTTACGGGCGCGCCGGGCCCGGCGATGCGGCGAACAGCTTGATGGAAAGCACGCTGTCGCGGCCGGGATCGAGGTCGAACTTGAGCACCGCGCCGTCGCGCTCGTAGGTCAGAACGCGGTCCGTCCGGGAAGTCGGCCGCCCGAGCGCGCGGACGACCGCGTCCGCGTCGGAGCGCACGCGGATGCTGCCCAGCCCGGGGTCGGTGTTTTCCGACCGGACGTCGATGAAAACGATGCGCTCATGCGGATCGAAGCCGACCTGGTATCCCCCGTATTCGTAGACGAGAATACCGCCCGTTTCCTCGTCGTTCAACACGTAGGTCGACGCGGGCGGTCCGAGCCTGGCTTCGGCCGAATGTTTGGGATCGCCCGGTTTGAGGCCGAACAGCGCGAACGGCCGCCGTCCCGCAACGGGCGTCGCTTGCGCGGCGTTCCCGTCGGGCGAACGGCCGGTGTCGATCAGGGAAGAAGAAGGATGGGACGCGATCTCGGTCGCTTCTTTCAACGTCGGGGAAGGTTCCGGCGAGACCGGTTTTGCGGTCCGGAAGCCGTCCGGCGTCGTCGTCGCGGAGAGTTTCGTCTGTTCCGCCGAAGGCGTCGGACGGACGGTCTGTTCCGCCGTCCCACCGGATGCGGCGCAGCCCGCCGCCAGCCCGGCCGCCAGCGCGACCGGGAGCGCGCGCGCCACGGCATACGTCAATGTATATGTCAACGGGATGCGACCCGCCTGCGTCCGTATCCGCGTCATGATCGGCGACCTCTTTTCGGTGTCATTCGACTCTCTCTAAAAAAATAGACGTCGGAAAGCATCCAAAAGTTTCATAAAATTTTGCGCTGCGGGAGGACGATCATGAACCGGCGAACAAACCGGCGAACCGACGCCATCCGGGAACTGTTTTTGAAGGAAGCCGTCGCGTTGAATGACCGCGTGCTCGAACTCGACAGGCTGCTGACCCATCTCGTCCGTCCGGACTGGGTCCGGATGATCGGACAGGAACTAGCCGACCGATTCCGCGGCGATGCTCCGACGAAAGTGCTGACCGCCGAATCCGCTGGCATCGCTCCCGCTTTTGCCGCCGCGGAGGAACTCGGCGTGCCGCTTCTGTTCGCCCGCCGGCGGCAGACGCTGCTGACGGGCGAGGACGTCTGGCACGAACGCGTGCCGTCGTTTACGAAGGGCGTCGTCACCGACCTGCTCGTGCCGCGCAACCTGCTGTCCGCGGACGACCGCGTGCTGATCGTCGACGACACGATCGCCCACGGCGATACGGCGCTCGGCCTCGTCCGCATCGTCGAAAACGCCGGCGCCCGCCTGGTCGGATTCGCCGTCGTTGTAGAAAAATGTTTCCAAGAAGGCGCACGCCGGCTGAAGGACCGCGGCGTCCGGGTCGAATCGCTCGTGCGCGTCCGTTCGCTTGAAAACGGTCTGGAACTGGAGCCGGAAGCAGAATGACCAGCGTTTGGACGCTTTTTTCGCTAAACCGGTTCCGCTATAATGAAGATAACAAAGCAGACCTAGGGGGAGGCGCCGGCGATGAGCAACAAGCGGCTGACCGTCGAATATTTGCTCGGCAAGCTGGCGGACGCCAAGACGCACTTCGAGCGGGCGCTGGACTGCAAGCATACCGAATTCGACGACCTGTACCCGTATATGATCGAACACCCGCAGTTTTTCTGGTACAAACGCTACGTCGCGTGGGCGGAACTGCTGACGATCGTGAAAATGTGCGACGAGCTTTCGATCGACTGGGAATCCTGTTTCACGCCGCAACAGGTCGAATATATCCGCAGACGGGTGATGTCGAACCGCGTGCTGGACGGCTGGTACGAGACGAACGACTCGAAGGAACACGTCGGTTGAGGTCCGGCCGTCGGTTAGAGCCGGCGGTATCGTTCCGAACGGCCGGCGGCGGGATCGGACGCGCAAGCCGCGCAAAGCGTCCGTGCCCGTCGTCCGGCTTTTTTTGAGCGGCGTAAAAGTGTGCGCGATACGGCGGGTCGGACGGCTGGACGAGTTCCGGCGCGGGGGTAGCCTTTTGGGAGTCGGAGGTGAGTCTGCATGATTACGGACGAGGAACTCGACCGGTACCGGATCGAGGGGACGCTGCTCCGTGTCGTTCGCGACGCCGATCCCGCCAACGACGTGTACGGCATCGTCGTGGCGTGGGACGAGCGGTCGGTGCTCATCCGCAAGCCGAACAGGAAAATGGTCAAGCTCGATCGTGCGTATACGTATTTGCCCGCACAACAAGGAACTCAATAAAGCCGAATCGGCAGGCCGTGCCGACGCTTTAGATCCGTCACGAACGTCGCGACGAACTTGATGAGCTCCTCCGCTTCCGGAACGACCGGCTCGCGCGCGATCTCCGCTCCCGCGCCGGCTTCATCCGCTCCGGCGTGCCTGATAAGCAGCGATACGAACTCCTGCGTGCAGTCGTCGTTGAACCGCAAAAAATCATGCTGGATTACGAGCAAAATTTTCAGCGCGGCGCGGAGCACGTCGGGTTTTTCCCGCCGGTAATAGTGTAGGTAGCTCTTCGAATACGCCCATGCGAAAAACAGAACGTAGCCCGCCCGCGCGCTGTCGCACCGCGCGTCTTCCAGCCGCCGGACGAACCGGCCGGGGTCGTCCCCGTCTTCTGCGGGCGAGCGGCCCGCAAACCGGACGGCCATGCGCTCCAGATATGCGCGGAACGCCCGCATGTACTCGCTTTCCGGCAAAACGCGGCCGTTCATCTGTCCCGCTCCTCCCACAAGCTTTCGTAAATGCGGTCGATCTCGTTCCAGGCGGGGTACCACCGGCTTTTCCATTCGCGAAACAATGCGTCCATGACGGTTTTATAGACCAGGCCGGAGCGGATCATGTCGCGGATGTCCTGCAGATCTTTCGGGCGACCGGCGTCGAGTTTAAGCAGAAACAGCAAATAGCGGTAACCCTTCAGTTGATGAAGTCTTGTTTGGTATTGGGGGTGGAAATGAAATCAATGTTTGGGTAAAACATGAATTCCGTGCTGAAGCAAAAGGCGCGAATCCGAAGTTTCGAGTGCGTTGAGGTCGTCCGTGCCGCGTTCTGCCCACCAGCCAGCAGGATGGCGCTGTAACCGATCAGCACGAGATCCATGGTTTGGTTTTTGGCCGCAAGGGTGCGGTCGATTTCGGAGAGAATCCGTTCGATTTCGGCGCGGTTCACGGCGATCACGGCGGCGGGTTCCGCCAGTCCCGGTTTTTCACCATTATAACGGTTCGAAAACGATACGGGCAAAGAAGAAAATGTGTGGCGTGTAGCGTCCCGTTCGAGCGTGCGACAGGAATTCCGGGGGCGAAACGAGGACGTCCAACACTTCGCCACGCTGAGGAAGAAAGCCGCGACGGCGGCCCGCTGATTTGGACCGTGTTCTACCGAGTCTTGACGCGGACCCGGTCGATCCTCAAACTTGATCTACAGTCCGAACTTGTGCTATATTGTTGTCACCGCGTGCAGGCACATTGGATTCAGGCGAAGCGAAAAACGAATCCAATCAACCTGACGAGGGGAAACGGTCGACATCAGCCTTGACTTCTGGCGATGACCTGTGGTATCATCAGCTTCGCACGCGACATTCTCATGCGGTCGTGGCGGAATTGGCAGACGCGCTGGATTCAGGTTCCAGTGGGCTAACAACCCGTGGAGGTTCGACTCCTCTCGACCGCATATTCTGCTTATTTTTTGTTTTTTTAACCCTCAAAAAATTCAATCCTGAGCATCAAAAAAATCAATTTTCGATGCTCAGGAAGCGTAGACGATCCCCTCAATCAAAAGGAGGGGATTTTTCTTTGGGAAAAAAAGTTGAACTGCAAAAAGCACTAGAAAGGTTTTTGCTTGTTAAAAAAGCTGCTGGGCTAAGTGAAACGACTCTCGAAGATTATCGCCGCCATGTCAACTACTTTTTTCGACGTTATCCGGAAGCTTGGGACGACCAGGACGAACTAAAAGAAGCGACTCTCCGCCACATCTCCGAAGCCAACCAACCCGCGACTCGAAATCTTCGTCTGATCTATCTTCGCGCTTTTTTGAAGTGGTGTAAACAGGAGGGATATATCGCCGAAAACCCACTCGAAAACATCAAGCCAAAAAAAGCACAACCGCGTATCGTCGATATTCCAGTCGAAAAGCTGAAAGAACTGCTCGAATTACCCGATCAGCGCACATTTGCAGGACTGCGCGATTATGCTTTAATCCTTTTTCAACTCGACACAGGTATTCGTCCAAAAGAAGCATTTCATCTATTGATCGACGATTTTGACCTAAATCGCGGACTCGTGCATGTTCGCGCAGAAATCGCGAAAACCCGCATGTCGAGGACGTTGCCCATTTCGCCGACAACGGTTCGAGCGATCGAAAAACTAATCGAAGCACGTCATCCGAAGTGGCCGAAAGATTTACCCGTTTTCTGCTCGGCAGACGGGACTATCATGAACAAAAACACGTGGAAAAATCGAATGAAAAAATATGCTGAACAACTCGGAATCAAAATCCGACCCTACGATCTGCGCCATGCCTTTGCACTCGAATTTCTTCGCAGTGGCGGACATGCTTTTGCGTTGCAGGCTTTATTAGGCCATACAGATTTGAGCATGACGAAGCGATACTTAAATATCACTCAAAAAGACCTGCGCGACCAACATGCTGTAGCGACACCACTGAAAAAAATCCTCAGCAGTAGAGCAGGCGCCTTGCGGGTAAGAAAAATCGAAAAATGAGGAGGAAAAGCGAAATGCGCAAATACGCGACATTGACCATTGCGCAGGCCCGAAATCCGCATAGTGTGCCTAGGGTGACGACTTACTTTGGCCATCTCGAAAAAATTTACGCTGAAAGGCGGAATATTCTCAGTGATTTAGCAGGTAGGTATCATATTTGGGAAAAAACAGGGACATGCGCGGAATGTTTTGAAGTTTTTAGAGAAAACCTTAAAGAATTAATCGACCGATATTTTGACGATGACGCTAACCTGAAGCGTAGTCTGCGCGAAGATTTTCATTTCGTTTTCTTCGACGATGAACATCAAGATTACACTGTCGCAAGTTGTTATTACTTCTCTGATTTTGAGAAAAAAGAAATCGAAAGAATAATGCTTTTTGGACAAAAAAATTCAGTTGTTGAGCAAATAAACGATATAAAGAAGAAATATAAGATCAGAAATGTATTTGAAAATTTTCATAAAAATGAAGAAAAAATGTTTAAAGAAGTGTTTAGTCTTTTGGCGCTCGACATTCTATGCGATGAAACAAAAGAAGAAGCATTACGCGATTTAGCGAATGTTTACTTTATAAAGGAGGAATAAAAAATGACAAAGTACAACTACTCCCCTGAACATCCTTATTTCGCTGGGACGCTTTTCGTCGAAAAAAAGGAAAAAGACAAATTTTTCAAGTCAGTATTTTTCGTCTGCGGCGAACGCGATGAAGTCGAAAAATTCGAGCAAGAACAGAAGCAGAATTTTCGGGTACGTACTTATGGGTATCTTTTTAGAACATGGGAGGAAGCTTTTGAAGGGTTGAAAAAGGAACTGATCGAATGGGTTAAATTTTCGCATTCTGTTGACGAACTTGTGGACTCATTAGAAAACTTGAAAGAAAAAATTAAAATCTTTCCAAAAGCATCATAATCATTTCTTTAACAAAAAAGTGCAAAAAAATCAGTCGAAAAAAGTACATTTTAACACTTATGAGGGGAATTTTTTCCCCGACAAAAAACTGCAAAAAAATCGGCAGAAAAATGCACATTATAACACTATTGGGAAGGAATTTTTCCTTCCCCCTTTCTAATTCAATACCTGCTTCCACAACGTCTTTTTGTTCTTGTGTTTTTGTTGGGGGCGACAAAATCGTCGCTCCCAAAAAATTTTTTCTTTCAAAATCAAAAATTTTCTACGGGAGGAATAAGGATGTCCGAAGAAATCCAGAAGGAAGAAGGAAAAGAAGTAAAAAACGAAATTCAAAACCAAAACCAAAACCAAAACGAAACCGAACAGCTTAAATCCGAAGTCGAACGTCTGAAGGCTGAACTTCTACAAACGAAAGTCGTCGCGACGCTCAGTAGCATGGGCTTAGAAGAATTCGTCGATTTTTTCGACGTCAATGACGAAAAAGAAATCGACGAAAAAATCAAAAAGCTAAAAGATGCGCTTGAAAAGCACAAAGTGAAAAATCGTTACATCCCAGCGGATCATCGCCCGTCTGAAGAAAAGGGCGACGTTTTAAGCCGGATCAGCGGCAAGCTAGGCCGTCTTTTCGGTTGATTTTAGTTTGAGAATTTTTTCACAAGGTTTAAAATTGAGTGCGACCCCCATTGCTCACACTTGCAAAACATTTAAATTTATAAAAAAGGTGATGAATCATGCTCAAAACATCAAACTTTACATCTAAAGAAGTAATCAGTCTTTCCGACGAAATCGCGGTTGTAGGCGTCCAAGATACGCCGCTAGTATCCTTACTTTTGGCCAACCGTCGAGTTGAGCAGGCAACTGCGCCTGTCCATAGCTGGCGCGCTAAGACGCTAGACGATACAGCGGACATCAGCGTCGCCGAAGGTAATGAGAATGTTACAGTATATAGCTCAGCACGCGCTGAACTTTCCAATGTCTGCCAAATTTTCGAGAAAGGCGTCTCTATCTCTGGTTCCGCCTTAGCCTCATCCGTAAAAAGCATTGGCGATCTATTCGCGTCTGAGGTTGCCGACCGGCTGGTTGAGGTTAAAGTAGCCATTGAAAAGGCTGTGACTTCCGGCGTCTACAATGATGGCAGCACAACGCCGTATATCCGACGCATGCGCGGCATTGAGAACTGGGTAGACAGCGCGAATGTCGTTAATGCGGCAACAACAGGAGTTGTCGATGAAAATGAATTAATCGAGACTGTACAAAAGCTTTGGGATAACGGCATTAACGGCACATATATTGCTGTTTGCAATGCGACAATTAAAAGCCAAATCAATGCACTATACAAAAATTCTCATCGATATGTAAATCAACCTACCCAATGGGGCGTTGTAGTTGACGTTCTTCAGACTGATTTTGGCAATGTTCAGTTTGTGCTAAGCCGCCATGCAACACCAAATAAGCTTACTATCTTCCCGCTTGAGTATGTCGCATTAGTTTGGCTACGCGATCCGACCTTCGAACTTCTAGGAAAAATCGGCGACGCTGAACGCGGTCATGTCGTCGCAGAAGCAACGTTAAAAGTCGCAACGCCTAAGGCTGTCGCGCAGTATGTGATTTAATCATGAGGGGGATTAACTCCCCCTCTTTTTAATTTAATTTTTAATCAAAAATTTTCCGGGAGTGATTGACATGAACGAAAGAGAAGAATATCGGTTAAAGCGTTTACAGAAAAGAATTAAAATCGTCGATGTCGCTAAAAAACTGGATAGAAGCCCTTCAACCATCAGTAAGTATGAAAGCGGTTACCTTAATTTTCCAAAATATGTATGGTTTAAGTATAAACAGATCATTGACAATTGGGAAGGGGATCGTTGATGAGTGTTTGTGTTGCAATTATTGAAAAAGACGGAAAAACATTGCATTTTGCGGCTGATTCTCGCGTTTGCGCGAAAATCAATGGGATTTATTACAAAATAGATGATAATCAACAAAAAATTTATAATTTTGACGGATTTATTGCTTATATATCTGGAATTACGGAACTAGCAGAAAACGTTGCTAAGAAAATCAAAAAAAAGAAAACTACAAACATCATGAAAATTTCTAACTTTATGAAAGAAGAAGGAGAAAAATATATCGAAGATAGAGGAATTCCCGAAAACCCGCATTTTTTACAGGCGATGATCCCAATCAAACTTCAAGATCAAAAATGGCGAATAGCACTTATCGACAGTGCAGAAAATTTTCAAGTAAAACTGTACTGGAATAAACCAGAAAAACATTCAATTTACACAATAGGAAAAGGCGGAAAAACAGTTTTTTCAATAGTAGATGCTAATTTCGGAAAAAAAGATATAGTAAAACTACTAGTGGAAGGTTTTAGCGCTGCGGCAAACGAACAATGCGGAGGAACGATGACGTACTATCGTTTAGGGCGCAGGGGAATTTTTTCCTGTCAAAAAAAAATTCCAGATCTACGACCGATTCGCACATGGCAATCTCAATGTGAAGGCGATGGTATGTACACTAGACCTGATGGGTATGAATCTGCAGTTGCTTACATCGAAAAGTATAATGGAGGATTGGATGTTAAATATTTCAACAGCAACTATGCAAAAGAAAGAAGTTTAAAATTAACAGATGATGGAATTCAGATTTTTTCCGAAGAAGCAAAAATCGAATTAAACAGCACAGACCTAAACCTTAACGTCACAGGCCGCGCGAAAATCAATCATGCGTCAGGTACAGTGATTGAAGTCGATGCTACCGGCGATAACGTAAAAATCATGCATAAAAACGGATCATACTATGAACTATCGCCGACAGGCCGAAAAGAATATATCGTCGGCAACGCAGAAACGGTTTGTACTGGAAATTTCAAAGTAACAGCGTCTAGAATTGATCTAAACTGATTTGAGGATTCGATTACGGTTTGTAAGCCTTAAACATTGACAAATAAAGCCAAGATATGCTATAATATTACGCGAAAAAGGAGGGGAGCCTATGCCGAGAAAGAAAAAGCAGAAAAGTATTCTTGATGATTTTCCGCTTGCTTATGTCTATGCTTTTTCATGGAAAGAAAAGAAATTTTTCGAACAACATGGCGCGAAGCCGTTGTTTTACGCGGTTGATTTTAAGGCGAAAAGTTTAGACTACATCGCCTATCCTGTTACAGAACAGAATGTGGAGTTATTTTACGAATTAGTTGACTTAAAGGAAAAAGAACGAAAAAAAGGAACATGGCAGTCCGGGTTTGAATTAAAATTTTCAAAAAAGCGAGAGCGTCAAGAGTGGGTCATTTAATTCCCGCTTATTTTTTTCAGTTTTTTTAAAGGAAATTTTCTTTCAAAAATAAAATTTCAATCCGAAATTTTCTTCTTTTTTTGAAGTTTCAAAGCGAAATTTTCTTCAAAATTCGCAATTTCAATCCGAAATTTTCTGCTAAATTTGAAGTTTGAATCCGAAATTTTCTTTCGAAAAAAGAAGAAAATTTCACAGTTAAATATTATATACTACATTTTTAAAATACATTTTTTAATACACTAATTAAAGAAACAAAGAAAAAAACAAAACATTAACAGGAGGAAAAAAGATGTCAACAGATTTTGTGATTAAAATTCCGAATCAATTTTTACGCGAATTAAATGAAGAAGAACTTTACTTTTATTTCTTTTTACGCGTGCACGAAAGCAAGCATTTCAGAAACCGTGTAATTACAAACATTCAGCTACTAGAAGAACAGATACAGTTTTTAGCATCTAAATAGGAAAATAGAAAAAGAATCATAAAAATTATAAAAAGCCTGAAACAAAAAGGAATTATTTCGATTGTTAGAGCGAAAAAATTAAATTTTTTAGAAATTGAATTAAAAGATGAAAAGGAATACATTAAACAAGGATATGAGAATATATCATATTCATTTTTTGAAAAAATTAGTCGTAAAGCAAAACCAAATGAAAAAGGGCTTTTCTTTAAATTAGGTTGTTACGTGAAACGAGCGAAACGACCAATGTCATTTGTTGAAATTGCGGATGTCTTAAATATCAGCGATCGACAAGCGAAAAATATTATCAAGAAAATGGAAGAAAAAGAATTGATCATTAAAGAAAGCGGAAGATATTATCTGACAGAAGAAGGAGAAGTCAGACAAGAAAAGAATAACTATAGAACAGATGAAAAAAGTATAAAAATAAAGGAATTTAATGAAGACATAAAAAATGATGTTAATAGTGAAAGAGAAGAAATGATCAAAAAGTGGAAATCCTATGGCATCATACAGGTTGATGAAATGGTTTACTATTTGAAAAATAAAGAAAAAGATGAAGAATTAAAGATGGTAGCAGAAAGGAAAATGAAAAAAATAATGGAAACTGAACGCGGTCAGAAAGCTATCGAATCATTGATCAGTGAGGCAAAAACCATCATAGCAAGACAAGAACGTGAACAGAAAGGAAAAGAAGAATCAGACGCGCTTAAAATGGGCTATAGAACGAATAAAACGATAATTAAAACTAAAACAGCGGAACTAAAACCTTATGATGGTGAAGATATTAGCGATATTGAGGCAATCTTTTTTACACTTGATCGTGGAGAAAATCCGGAGGATTATGGCGATTGTCTTGTAAAGGTGTTTTATTTAAAGTATATCAAAACGCCAATGCAAAAACAAATAGTAAAAGAATTTTTGAATAAAAAATCTAAATTAAATTTAAAAGATTATTTTGAATTTGAAAAAAAAATAGAGAAAGCAGATTATGCCTGGGCTGAAGCATGAAAATTTGTCACTTTTTTTAGTGACAAATTTTTTAGACGCTCCGTTTCTGCGGAGCGTTTTTATTTTTCAATTTTTTAAAAAAAAGGAGGAAATCAAAAATGCGAGAAAAATATCGTAACATTTTAGACACATTACCCAAGCGTAAAAAAGTATATCTTTTCTGGAAACTAAAAATCGACCCAATTTTAGCGCAAAAATCGGAAGAGGAATTCCTAAAATACATCCAGAGAAAATCCTTCGACGCCTATCGTGCATGGGAACGAACCGAAGAATACAAACATGCTGTTGTTGCTGCACTAAATATGAAACTTTCACAAGACCTGGTGTCGATGTATCAGCTTTTAGAGTCGAAAGTAAAAGAAGGCGATTTGAAGGCGATAGACGCTTACCTGAAACTTTCAAAAGAAGTCGCGTCGCAGTTTTCAGACGCGAAAAAATTCTTCGAAAAAAATAAAAAACACAAACAGGAAGAGGAAGAAGATGAAAGTGATGATTTGATTGTATGATGAGGTGTTTATGATGGGAAGGACTCCGATGACCAAAGAACAAAAATTAGAAAAAATATTAAATGATTTTGAGCTGTTTTGTTTAAATTTTGTGAAAATTATAGATAACGATGGTAATATTGTGCCATTTAAATTTAACGAACAGCAACGTTATTTTGTTGACAATGCGAGCAGATTTAATATCATCTTAAAACCGCGACAATTAGGCTTTACGACATTAAGCTTAGCCTATGCGTTGTGGGTGGCTGTGACAATGCCGTATTCGACATCTTTGATTGTCTCATATGTGGGGACAAGCGCAAAAGACCTTTTTAACAAATTAAAACGAATGAATGAGCATCTCCCGCGTCAAAAATATAAGGGTGTATTTCCTGATGTAATCCGCGATAATCGCGATGAATTAGTTTTTTCTAACGGAAGCAAAATTATTAGCACTACCACAAATCAAAAAGACGGCAACGAAATAGCCAGAGGAATGACGCTGACGTTCATCCTGCTGTCTGAGTGCGCTTTTTACGACGACCTTCAGGGTGTATTGAATGCGCTTGAGCCTGCCTTAATGAAAAATCAGAAAGCGCGAATTGTGCTTGAAACGACAGCGAATGGTCATAACTTTTTTTGGCAATTATATACGAAAGCCAAAAAAGGAAATTCAAAGTATAAGGCATTTTTCTTCCCGTTTTTTTCTAGCGCGTTCGAAAAGCAGTTTAAATATGATATTGACCAGGCTGTGGATTGGTATAAAAGCCAAAACAAAGGCTTACCTTTGAGTAAAAAAGATTTAGACAAGGAAGAGCGTCAATTACACGAAATGGGATGTACGCTTCGCATGTTAATGTGGAGGCAATGGATATTGCAGGACAAGCCAAAACATATGTTTTATCAAGAATACCCCGCTACAGATACGCAGGCATTCATCAGTACATCGCGGACAGTGTTTAGTCAGTCGAAAATTTTGGAACATATGAATGCTGCTTTGCCTGCATTAACCCATGATGAATGCGCGTCTATTTTGCCCGCGTCTTTAACCCAATACATAGGACGCGGGTTGAATATTTTTCATCTACCCAAACCAAAAAAACGCTATTACGCAGGCATTGACGTCGCTTCAGGTGGCGGAGTAGACGCTAGCGCGATAAGTATTGTCGATGAAGAAGGGGAACAGGTAGCGACGTTCAGTAGAAATGATGTGCCTGTGTATGAATTTACCGAAATTATTAAGGATTTGGGTTTGTTTTTTAATTATGCATTGTTAGTAATCGAAAGAAACGGACTAGGCACTGCGGTTTTAGAAAGACTGAGGAAGGAAACTGAAGAGCCTTATTTAAATATTTTTAAACATAGAATTTTCGAGAAAGGGCGCAATAAATTACAATTGGGCTGGACTCAATCATCAGTAACAAAATCAATGGCCATCACAGACCTAAAAGAAGCCTTCGAGAAAGGATTAATTCGAATTCATTGCAAGGATACTCTTCAACAGATGCAACTGTACGGCGAACGCGGCGAAAACCGAATGGAGGGGCATCACTTTGACCTTGTGCAGGCATTAATGCTTGCTGTGCAAGGGTTGAAAAGTGGGAAATACTATGTGGAGGTGGATGGGTGATGTCGATTGGTACTTATGTTTATAAATATTATGATGGGAAATTTGATTGGTTTGTGGATGAAGTGAAATTGTTCGAACATCAGAAAAGGATTAATACAATTTTAAATATTAAAGATTACTTAGAGGGGAATCATAAAATTTTAAACAAGAGACCTTATAATTTTAATGGGAAGCTATATAATCCAGCTAAAATTGTTTTAAATTACGCAAAAACATTGCTTAATTTCATGGTGAGTTATGTGCTTGCTAATCCAGTTACAATTACAGGAAATGAGGAAATAACATCAAAATTTCTAAGCGTCTATAGAAAAGGTAATTATGAGAAAACAGACTGGGATATTTTGAGCAATATGCTCAAATTCGGATTTTGTATTGAATACGTTTACATGGACGAGAATAACGTAATCCGCTCCAAAGTATTCGATCCGATAGATAGCTATCCTGTTTTCGATGATGATAATCAACTCATCGCGTTTATTGAGCACTATATCGTAGATGGAATTCCATATTATACAGTTTTCTATGACGAATATGTTGAAAAATACATCACAGTTAACGGACAGATTAGCCTTAACAGTACACATGCGAATCCTAGTGGGTTGCCTATCCTCTATGTAAATGAGTCTGAAACAAGCCTATTAGGTAGAAGCGAGCTTGAGGATTGGGTACCTATTCTTGACGCGATGGAGGAAGTTTTAAGCCGCACATTTGACGCCTATGATCATTACTTAGTAGGTATTCCCGTTTTAGTTGGTCAGCGATTGACGAAAGCAGACATCCCAAAAGACATCATCGGAAGTGGGCTTGTTCTTGATGATGGCGCGGATTTTCGTTTCGTCAGCAATAACTTTGATGTGAAAGGTTTTCAGGAATTGTGGAAGACCTTGACCAGTGTATTGCTTGATCTAGCCCATGTTCCGGCAGTGTCAATGAGTAAGACAGACATTAGCAACCTTAGCGAAGTGAGCATTAGGCTTCTTTTTAGTCTAGCTGATATGAAGGCTGCTTTAAACGCAAGGCAACTAAAACAGGGGATGAAACAGAGGTTTAGTGTTTGGGCTAAATTGTTGGGGATTGATGATGATATTGATGTCGATGTGCATTTCCATTTCGCCAGGCCGCAGAATGATGCTGAAATTATTGAAAATCTAGAAATTTTGAGAAAACTTAATATGATTAGTCTACAGACTGCGCTAGAACGGAATCCTTACGTTTCTGATGTTTCTTCAGAATTGAAGCGCTTACAAGAAGAAAAGGGTTGATTGATAAATGGTTATTATAAAGTTTTTTTATAAGGGTTATAAAAAATTTTTATTAAAAAAGTATGTTCGCCCGCGCGCGCTTTGTTACGGATTTCACAAAGTTGTTGAAAATTTTTAAGATGCTCGATTGCTCAGAAAATTAATTTTTTTCAATTCGATTATCAATAAAACGCTTTCAGACCAATAAAAAGCAGAATTCCTTCTCTAATTTTCTTTGCCAAATAACAACATAAAAGAAAGTTTTTATTTGAATTTTTAATGAAAATCGGATGAAAATGATATGCTGGATTTTAAATCCGACGCATTTGTTTCATTTGATTTTCAAGATTTTTCCCATTTCGAGGATATACGTTAATGTATGTTGTCGATTTTGGTAGCAATACCCCAAAAATGGTTTTCAGCGCCTAACTGCTTCGTTTGCACGCACAGGAATAGAAAAAATTTAAGATGGAGGTTTCGGAAAAATGGAGGTAATGATCCTAATTAACTTTATGCTTCTTTTTATTTTAACTTTAGCTTCTTTAGAAAAATTAGAGGAATTAGGAGATGAAAAAAATGAACAATCTTGACAGACTAAAAATGGAAATTAAAGGCATCAACTTCGCGGACGACGAACTGTCCATTTTCCTCGAAGAAGTCGGGCTTGAGCCCGCAGAAACCTATCTTCCTACCCAAAACCGGCGACAAATCTGCGAAGCCGCACTGCATGTGTTGGAGTCGATCGCTAATCAACCACATCTTATGCGGGCGTACAAACTCGATGACATGACAGTATCAGAGTTTGCGGAGCATCTGCAGAGCCGCATTGATCAATTAAGAGCAATGTTGCGGACAGCAACAGCGTCCATGCAAGAATATTACAATCGCATGTTTATGTTGTTTGGTGGGAGTGATAAATGATGCGTGATATTATTGATCTAGTAAGATCCTTAGCAAAAAACGCTTGTGCCTGCTTTTATGGAGCGGATAGATGCCGCTGGTATCCGCAGGACCAAGAGAAGTGCATTTTTTTCCTCGACGATGTTGATGACCAAAAATGAAAATATTTTGAAAAATATGTTTTGCCTATCGACCCTCAGCTTGAGGCCGCTTATTTTGCGGCTGAGGCGGACGATACCTGCGAACATTGCAGTTTGCCGATGATTAAATCGTCAAACCGTCAAAAATACTGCTCCGCCTGCGCGGACGAAATCCGACGAGAACGCGACCGCAGACGTAAAACCAACCGAAAATTCCACATTTAGACCGTAAAAAATGCAGTAAAATCAAGGGTTTTTTGAGGGTGTTTTTGTGGGGGGAATATAAATGTATTCCCCCCCTTAATTTTGGGCTTCTAAAGGTGGAAAATGAGGTGAAAAAATGCTTAATTTTTTCGATTTTTCATCAAACGATGATTTTTCGACGCTGTTGATGCTGGCTGGTGAAGATGTTCGCGTGAATGGGGAAGAGAAAAGAGTAATCATTACGAATGAAGTTATCAATGAAAATTTCGACGATAGGCGAATACATGCTTTATTTGCGCTTAATCGCGGCGATGTGATTGAGTGGGAGGGGAAAAGGTTTGTCGTAATTTCGGAGCAAAATGCGACTCGATACAGCAAGTATAAGGCCATCATGCGTCGGATGCCGTTTGAAATCGTTTTCAATAATAACTGCTATTTCGTTCGTTCGCCTGCTTACGTTGAAGCGCTTTCATTTCGCATGTCGTTTGAAAAATTTCTCGATTTAAATGAAAACCGTATCGTTGTCGTCGTTCCTGAGAATACAGAGACGAAAAAAATCAAAGAAAATGCGCGGTTTTTTGTGAATGATGATGTTTTTATCGTTAAAACAATTGATAATTACACAAAACCAGGATTAATCAACATATACGCGGAAAAAGATTTAATCGGAACTGACGACGTCAATCACATCGCAGGCTATGGCGCTTGCCGGATTAATTTTGCGGATGAGGGTATCGCGTTAACTGTCGGACAGTCTTATCCGTTGGCTGTCAATGGGTTAGGTCCGATTCGATTTGAATCGTCTGATGAAAATGTCGCTGTCGTTAATGATCAAGGCATCATTACTGCAGTCGGAGCAGGTACAGCGACGATTACGGCCCGGAATGCGACGATGACAATGATTTTTGACACTGTCATAGTTACAGTCAGTAATGCGGTTACCTACAGCATTTCGATTGAAGGCTCAGCAGAGATTTACAACAACCAAACCAAAACCTACACAGCGCGAGTCTATGCGAATGGCGTCGAAACCACAGAAAAGGCCGTATCTTGGGCTTTATTCGCGGACGATAGGGTATCATCAACAACCTTAGCGACGATTACGTCGATCAGCGGAAATAGCTGTACGATTAAGGCCGGATCAAATCAAATCGGATATGTTCAATTGCGGGCGTCACTGGTTGATGACCCGGCAGTGATGGCGTGGTTAAGAATTAGGGTGAGATCGATTTTGTGACTTGACTTTTTGATTAAATCGCAGTACGATCTCTTCTGCGCGGGTTTACTGGAGGTTGGGTTGGAGAAGAAGAAAAAGTAAAATCAATCCAGAGTCGCTAAACGAAAACAAAATAGCAGGGGAACGTCTACAACTGAATTTTTTGAGGGAAACGGATTCAGGTTCCAGTGGGCTAACCACCCGTGGAGGTTCGACTCCTCTCGACCGCATATTCTGAAAGGGACGTTCCCGGTCTTCATGAAAATAGATTTTTTGAGGAAAAGCGTGCGAAGCCGGTTGGTGGCTTCGTTTTTGTTTATTATGAACATTTGCAACGCGTACGGCTTGTGACCTCACAGGGGCGGCAACCCGCGCCGCATGGCGTTGCGTCGCTTGCCCGAACGGCGGAGACCTTTTTCCTCGCACGGCATGCATATCGCGTACCGCCTTGCCGCTTGCCGCATGACGCTGCCCTCGGTAGCTCCCGGGAAGCCGCCTGCGGTGCGGCGGCAGTCGAACGGCCGTCCACACGCCCCAGGTGATTCGGCCGTTTCCAGCTCACGACAGCCGCCGTTTGGCCTCCTCGTACAACCTCGCCATTCCCCCGTACAGCGCGTAAAAAAAGCGTCAGGGGCCTCCAGCGAAAACGAGAGGTACTCCTTCGGATCGACGTCCAGCATCCGCTCGAACAGCCTGGCCGTATCGTAGGCGTAAAAACAGAAAAATGTGTGGTGAAATTCCGGCATTTTTTCGTAAATCGTCACGATTTCGGCCGCGTATTCGTCGAGACGGCGCGCCGCTTCTTGCACCATGGCGACCGCGTCTTCGAGCGACAGATGGATTTTCAGCGTCTTGTCGTCGATTTTTTCCGCTCGGGCCATCGGCGCTCGGCCTCCCGGGTCACTTTTTTCCGATTTTCACCCGGAATGTAACGGGACCGCGTTCGAGATATTCCCAAGAAAATTTTCCCGGGTGCATCGCTTCGAATTGATAACGCAACGGCACCGGATCGTGGTCGTTGATGAGCAGCATCGCTTCGGACGGTTGCAAGCGGTCGAACGTTTCGAAAATGACCAGGTGTTTCAGATGCGGCGGATATTCCGTCGCGTTGACGGTGGCGGCGAATTCGCTCATGGCTCGTTCCTCCCCGTTTTGTTTTGGAAAACGGCGTTTGGGCTCGTTTGCGCCCCGATTATAACGGGAAAAGACGACACGCGGTGTGACGATGATCACGTTCGGAAGCGCACGGGCGGTTCTGGCTTCTGCATTTTCGCCTGCGGAGTGTTCTCGTGTATAATGCTTGTATAATGCTTGGTAAACGGGGCTGCCGTACGGGGGATGCCGCATGCGCGTGTTCCAGGTCGTCGGTTACCATAACGCCGGCAAAACGACGCTCGTCTGCCGACTGATCGAACGGCTTCAGGCGGCGGGATACCGCGTGGGCGTCGTCAAGCACGATGCGCACGGCTTCGAGGTCGACCGCGAAGGCAAAGACACGTGGCGGCACCGGCGGGCCGGCGCAGATCCCGTCGCTATCGTCTCGAAGACCGGCACGGCATGGATGTCTTTCCGTCCGCTTTCGCTCGCCGAGCTGCTTGCGCGGATGGACGGCGCCGACGTCGTGCTGGTCGAGGGGTTCAAGGAAGAAGCGTATCCGAAGATCGTCGTCGTCCGGTCGCCGGACGACTGGGAGCTCGCCGGAAGGCTGCGCGGCGTGATGGCCGTCGCCGCATGGCCGGAAGCGCTCGGGAACCGGTCGGGCGTCGAATGTCCCGTTTTTTCGGCGGACGATGTGGAAGAAATTTTCGGCCGGCTGGTCGCCGGAATGAAAGATGCCGGTTCCTGCGGGCGTTTCGAAAGAGAGGAGGGGCGTCCTCATGAAGGCTGATCCTACCGTCACGGACAAGTTTCGCAGGCACGCGATCCGCGTCGAGGAGGCGCAGGAGCGCGTCTTGCATCGCGTCGTCCCGCTCGGGATCGAGCGTGTGCCGCTTGAGGACGCCCGGGGGAGACGGCTGGCTGAAGATGTGCTTGCGCCGCATCCGCTGCCGCATTTTCGGCGGTCCGGCATGGATGGGTTTTCGGTGCGGTCGGACGATTTGCGCGGTGCTTCGCCGGAGCGGCCGGTCGTGTTGCGGGTCGTCGAGGACGTGCCGTGCGGTCGCGTGCCGCGGCGCCGGATCGAGCCGGGGACGGCCGCGCGGACGATGACGGGAGCGCCGGTGTCGGAAGGGGCGGACGCGGTCGTTCGCCTGGAAGCGGTTCGGGAAGTGACGATCGACGGGCAGCCGCATATTGCCGTGTCCAAACCTGTGGCATTGGGCGAAAACGTGTCGGACATTGGTTCGGAGGTCGCCGCGGGAGAACGTCTGCTCGCGCGCGGGACAAAAATCCGATCCGGCGAGACGGCCGTGCTGGTGGCGTTCGGTTTTGCGCGGGTACCGGTGTTCCGCCGCCCGGTCGTCGCCGTCGTTTCGACGGGGGAAGAATTGACGGACGTCGACGCACCGCTTGCGCCGGGTAAAATCCGGAACAGCAATGCTCCGATGCTCGCCTGTCTCATTTGGGAAGCCGGCGGCGTTCCGAAGATGCTCGGCCGGATCGGCGACGACAGGGAGGTGGTGCGGCGCGCCGTCGAACAGGCGCTCGCGGAAGCCGATCTCGTCGTCAGTACGGGCGGCGTTTCGGTTGGCGATTACGACGTTCTGGCGGACATGTTTTTATCGTGGCGGGGCGAGACGCTTTTCAACAAAATCGCGATGCGCCCCGGATCCCCGACGACGGCAGGCGTACTCGACGGCAAACTGATCTTCGCGCTGTCCGGCAATCCATCTGCGTGTTTCGTCGGGTTTATGCTTCTAGTCCGGCCGGCGCTGCTCGCCATGCAGGGGTGCGCCGACGGACGCTTGTCCGAAGTCAAAGCGATTTTGGAAGAAGATTACACGAAAACGGACGCCTATACGAGATTCGTTCGGGGAAAACTGCGCGTCGGCGATGACGGCCGTCTGTTCGTCCGGCCGGTCGGTCCGGACAAGTCGAGCGTGCTGTCGTCGCTCAAGGACGCCGACTGTCTCATCCGCATTCCGCCGGGAAAACGGATGACGCCGGCGGGCGGCCCGGTGGACGCGCTGCGGTTGCCGGAGGCGTGATCGGCGGCGGAAACAGGCGTAGGGAGTCGGCGTTGGAGTGCGCATGTGGGAGGGCGCGCTTCGAGAAGCGCAGTATCCATATCGCACGGCCTGTCGTGCGAAATCGGTGCGGCCGGCCAAATGAAAAAAACAAGAAGGAGGAACAACCATGAGAAAACTGGAAGGGCGAGTGGTTATCGTTACTGGAGCGGGTTCCGGCATGGGCAGGGCGATGGCGATCCTGTTCGCGCGTGAAGGCGCGAAAGTCGTCGTGTCCGACATTAACGGGCAGACCGCCGAAGAGACCTTGCGGACGATCGAGGCCGAAGGCGGCTCGGCGGCCGTTTCGATTGCGGATGTGGCGAAAGAGGAAGACGCGCGGCGTCTCGTCGATTTTGCCGTCGAGCGGTACGGGACGCTGGACGTCCTGGTCAACAACGCGGGCATCATGGACGGCATGTTCGCGGCGCACGAAGTGACCGACGAGCTTTGGGAACGCGTGTTCGCCGTCAACGTGACGGGCCCGATGCGGCTCATCCGCAAAGCGCTTCCTATTTTTATGGAAAAGAAGAAAGGCAACATCATCAATATCGCGTCCATCGGGGGGTTGCAAGGTTCCCGCGCCGGCGCGGCCTATACGGCGTCCAAGCATGCGCTGATCGGTCTGACGAAAAACGTCGGTTTTCAATACGCGGGGCTCGGCATTCGCTGCAATGCGATCGCGCCGGGCGGCGTCAGGACGAACATCGGCGTGGGCAGTGCAAAACCGAGCGAGTTCGGCCTGGACAAGGCGACCAAAGGCATGGCGCTCAACCCGCGGCTGGGCGAACCGGAGGAAATCGCGAAAGTTGCGCTATTCCTGGCGTCGGACGATTCGTCGTTTGTCAACGGCGCGGTTCTGACGGCCGACGGCGGCTGGACGGCGTACTGAACGGGCGGTTTGTCTGCTTGACAGTTGCATGAAAACTTGTTATAATAACGGCCAAACGGAAGGAACGAGGACGGAGAACGATCATAGTTTCGTTTGCGAAGGACGCAGACGTACGGGCAATGGTCCGTCGGTTCGTCCTTTTTTTATTTTTCGACCGAAAGGAGAAGCTTGTATCGGTGTCGAACGATGTTCCGGGGGTGGAAGAATCGTCATGACGACGATGATGGTGGGCAAAAACGGCACCGGGCTGCAAATCATCAGATTCGTTTATCGAATCCAAAAAAAGCGGCCGACTGTTTCGACGACGGACCCGGCTGTTCCGAACGGCAGCGTCGTTTGCTTTTGCGGGACGACGCCGAACATCGGCACGACAGTCGTCGCGTTCGGAACGGCGATCGAATTGGCCCGGCGAATGAAAGACGACGTCGCATACATTTGTTTGAATCTAAAAAGTTCAAAAATTCATCGGTATTTGGGTGTCGACGAGCCGGCCGACTCGATCGACGCGTTTCGGGCCGAAATCCGGGCAAGGGCGTTATCGCCTGATCGGTTGCGACGGAAGGCGTGGCGGGATCCTCGCCGTGAATTGCCCGCCAATCTTTTCGTCGTGTTCGGCAACCGGTTGCGCGAACAGGCGGATTACTTTTCGGGGGAGGACGTTTCCTATTTTTTAGAAAACGCAAGACGGGCTTTTCGGCTTTGCGTGGTCGACGTGCATGCGTTTTGGGACAATGCGGCGACGGTGACGACCATGAGGAAGGCGAACGTTCGTCTGCTCGTAACGACGCCAGATGTTACCCATTTTCAAGAAGATATGGATCGATGGTTTAAAACGTTGGCGCCTTACGCGGATATCGCAACGTCGGATATGCGGCTCGTTCTCAATCATCCCAACGCTCCGGGCGGCGTCGGGGTTGCGGCGGCCGACGTCTGCAGGGAGACCGGGATCAAGCTTGCGGCTGTCATTCCTCATTGTTCAGAAATGTTGTCGGTTCTGAATCAGGGGAGAATCCTCGACATTTTTCGCAGATTTTCCGCTGTCGATGAAAGTGTTCGCAGTTTGGCGGACAGACTTGTGACCATGTTTCGGCAGGAGGAAGGATCGGGGGGCGGTTGACGTTCGGGGCTGCTCTCCGATGATGCGCCGCCCCACATGTGTCTGCCGGCGGTCGTCGGCCGATCAGCGCGGGGAAACCATCGATTTCGTTCCGCCGTTGCGGTGTGATATGATGGATTCGGGTCGAATATCGGCGGATGTTCCGACTGTTCGGCGATATCGTCGGGATCGTCGGCGTTGCGCATGAAGTGATGGCACCTGGCGCGCCGGCAGGTGAGAGGAGGGAAGCCGGTTGACGGCTGTCGATCGGGAAATCGTCGCGAGGACGGACAGGCTGCGCGCCGCGATGCGCGCCCGGCGGATCGATGCTTTTTTCTTGACTCGCAATGTAGATGTTTACTATTTTACCGGTTCCATGCAAAACGGCATCGCAGTCGTTCCGGTCGAGGGTGAACCGGTTTTTTGGGTGCGCCGAAGCGTGACGAGGGCGGAGAAAGAATCTGCGTTCCGAACGAAGCCGCTTTCGCTTCGGACGTTCGAACGGGAATTGGCGGAACACATGCCGGAAGTGTTCGTATCCGGACGTCGGCCGGTTTTGGCCGCGGCATTCGAGGCGTTGTCAGCCCAGTTGTTCATGCGTCTGCAAGAGGCGCTGCCCTCGGCCGAATGGACGGATGGTTCGGCGGTCGTACGGGAAGTGCGTGCGGTCAAGTCAGCCGCGGAACTCGCCGCGCTGAGGCAATCCGCTGCGGTTGCCGATGAAGCGTTCCGGGAAGGGCTTAAGTCGATCCGGGAGGGAATCGCCGAGATCGACGTCATGGCCGTGATTGAGGCGCAAATGCGTCGTCGGGGTCATTTCGGCGTCATGCGGATGCGGGCGTACAACCACGAAATTCCGACGGGCGTCGTCGCCGCCGGCGAGTCCGGCGCGGAACCGACCTATTTCGACGGCCCGGTCGCCGGATGTGGCTTTCATCCCGCGATGCCGCAAGGCGCCTCGTTCCGCGCGATCCGCCGGAACGAACCGATTATGGTCGACATCGGCTGTACGGTCGAAGGCTATGTCACCGATCAGACGCGGACGATCGTTGTCGGCGAACTGGATGCCGATCTCCGCGAAGCGTACGGATGGGCGGAACGTATCATGCGGGAAGCGGAAAAATTGCTCCGTCCCGGCGTTCCTTGGGAAGAGCCTTATTTGGCGGCCATGGCGCTCGCCGAACGCGCTGGGTTATCGGATCATTTTATGGGGTTCGGCGCAGACCGCGTCAAGTTTCTCGGCCATGGCATCGGCCTGGAAGTCGACGAATGGCCGGTGTTGGCCAAAGGGTTCGCGCAGCCGCTCGAACCCGGAATGGTATTGACGCTCGAGCCGAAGTTTGTGTTTCCCGGTCGCGGTGCCGTCGGCATCGAAAATACGTATGTCGTAACGAAAAACGGCTGCGAAAAACTGACGTTGACCGAAGACCGCCTTGTGGTGTTGCCGATTCGTTGACGGGCGTTCTTTTGTTCGGATTGGACACTTCGCCGTTTTTTTAGTACGATATTCTTAATAGGGGGGTTCCAATTCCGAAAGGGTGAGGGGTGAATGGCGATGCTGCGATTGGGACAGAAGGTCATCATCGTTGCGGACACGTTCGAGCAAAACTTGCCGATCGGGGAATACGGCTACATTATTGCGTACGACCGCAACGCTGACACCGCATTCGATTATGTCGTCCGGGTGCCCAAATACAACAAACAAGTGCTAGTGCCGGCGCAGGACATCGAATTGGAAGAAACGCTCCTTGCCCGGGAAGCGGAACGAATCGAACGGGAAGCGCTGATCGATTATGCGCTCGCCACGCGGAACGAAGAGCTGTTCCGAAAAGTGATGAGTGAGGCGGGGAGAGAACCTCTCGTCGATAAGGCGAAAGTGCAGAGTCGGGAAGATTTCATCCGGCAAATCAACCTAAAAGCTTGGATCTGAAGCGATGCCGGCCCGTCGAACCAAGGAGGGTCGGTTTTTGTTTGAAATCGTTCGCGGGAAGGAGGGAGGAGGGGTATGACCATTACCATCCGCGATGTGGAGCGGGTGGCCTCTCTTGCTAGAATTGAGTTATCGGATACAGAAAAGGAAAAGTATGCACAACAATTGGATGCGATCCTAAAATTTGTCGATCAACTGAATCGACTGGACACGAACGGTGTCGATCCGACGACCCACGTCATTCCGCTGGCGAACGTCATGCGCGAAGACGAGGTTCGCCCGTCGTGGCCGCTTGAAGACGTATTCCGCAACGCTCCCGACGAAGAAGACGGGCAGTTCAAAGTTCCGTCCGTTCTGGATTGATCGGAAAGGAGGATGGCGGGGCGTGGAGTTGCTGGACGAACCACTCTCAAAAATCAGGAAATATTTCAGCAAGAAAGAATGCAGCGTTTCCGATCTGGTCGACGCCGCTTTCCGGCGCATCGCCGTACTGGACGGCCGGATAGGGGCTTTTTTGACGCTTGACGAAGAACGCGCGCGTGCCAAGGCGAAGCGCCTTGACGACGCGCTCGCTTCCGGCGAGGCGGACGGTCTCTTGTTCGGCTTGCCGGCCGGCATCAAGGACAACATCGTCACGCGCGGCCTGCGGACGACATGTGCAAGCAAAATCTTGGCGAATTACATACCGATCTATAACGCCACCGCGGTCGATCGGCTGGAAGCGGCGAACGCGGTGACGATCGGCAAGCTCAACTTGGACGAATTCGCAATGGGGAGCTCCAACGAAAACTCCGCGTTTTACCCGACGCGTAACCCGTGGGATCTCGAACGCGTTCCGGGCGGTTCGAGCGGCGGGCCTGCGGCGGCAGTCGCAGCGGGCATGGTGCGGTTTGCGCTCGGGTCGGACACCGGCGGGTCGATCCGCCAGCCGGCTGCACTATGCGGCATCGTCGGCCTGAAGCCGACGTACGGTCTCGTTTCCCGGTTCGGGCTCGTCGCGTTCGCGTCGTCGCTCGACCAGATCGGGCCGATGACCCGAACGGTCGAGGACGCCGCCGCCGTGCTGCAGGCGATCGCCGGACACGACCCGATGGATTCGACGAGCGCCGATGTGCCGGTACCGGATTACGCGGGGGCGTTGACGGGAGACATTCGCGGGTTGCGCGTAGCCGTGCCGAAAGAATATTTCGGGGAAGGCATCGACGAGGGCGTCAAATCGTGCGTCCGAGAAGCGCTGCGTGCGTTGGAACAGCTCGGCGCGGCCGTTGGGGAAGTTTCGTTGCCTCATACCGAATACGCCGTCGCGACCTATTACTTGATCGCGTCGTCCGAGGCGTCGTCGAACTTGGCGCGTTTCGACGGCGTTCGTTACGGCGTGAGAAGCCCGAACGCGGCCGATTTGGCGGAGGTTTACCTCAAATCCCGCAGCGAAGGATTCGGCCCGGAAGTAAAACGCCGCATCATGCTCGGCACGTTCGCGCTCAGCGCGGGGTATTACGACGCGTACTACCTGAAGGCGCAGCGGGTGCGCACACTGATCCGGCAGGACTTCGACCGCGTGTTCGAGTCGTTCGACGTGATCGTCGGCCCGACGTCGCCGACGACCGCATTCAAACTCGGTGAGAAAATCGAAGATCCGTTGCAGATGTACATGAACGACGTGCTGACGATACCCGTCAGTCTGGCGGGCGTTCCGGCGATCAGTGTGCCGTGCGGATTTGCCGGCGGTCTGCCGGTCGGGCTACAGATCATCGGCAAACCGTTCGACGAACCGACCGTGCTGCGGATCGCACACGCCTACGAACAGCACGCCGGCCATTGGCGGATCAAACCGCCGATCGCCGAGGAAGAAGGGAGGGCGACGCCGTGATCGGTGCGACTGCGGACGCGACGGCGAAAAAATACGAAACCGTCATCGGACTCGAAGTCCATGTCGAACTGCACACGCGCAGTAAAATTTTTTGCGGGTGCGCGACGTCGTTCGGCGCCCCTCCCAATACGAACACGTGCCCGATCTGCCTTGGTCATCCCGGTGTCTTGCCGGTCGTCAACCGCAAGGCGGTCGAATACGCGATAAAAGCAGCGATGGCGCTCAATTGCGAAATTGCGTCGGTGTGCAAGTTCGACAGGAAGAATTATTTTTACCCTGATCTTCCGAAAGCTTATCAAATTTCGCAATACGACAACCCGATCGGTCGCAGCGGCTGGGTGGAGATCGAGGTGGACGGCGTGACGAAGCGGATCGGCATCACGCGCGTCCATCTGGAGGAGGACGCCGGTAAGCTGATCCACGCGCCCGGCGGCGTCGCCTCGCTCGTCGATTTCAACCGCGCCGGCACGCCGCTGATCGAAATCGTGTCCGAGCCGGACTTGCGGTCGCCGGAGGAGGCGCGCGTCTTCCTGGAAAAACTGCGCGCCGTCATGCTGTATTGCGAAGTGTCCGACGTCAAGATGGAGGAAGGATCGCTGCGCTGCGACGCCAACATCAGCCTCCGTCCATGGGGCCAACGGGAATTCGGCGCCAAGATCGAGATTAAGAACATGAACTCGTTCCGCAGCGTCCAGCGCGGTCTTGAGTATGAGGAGCGCCGCCAGGCCGACATTCTCGACCGCGGCGGCGTCGTGGTTCAGGAAACGCGCCGCTGGGACGAGGCGTCCGGCAAGACGGTCGCAATGCGCACGAAAGAAGAGGCGCACGACTACCGGTATTTTCCCGATCCCGACTTGGTCGCGATCCGGATCGACGAGGCATGGAAGGAAAAAATTCGTGCCGAAATCCCCGAGCTTCCCGACGCGCGCAAGGCGCGGTACATGCGCGATTACGGGTTGTCCGCCTACGACGCCGGCGTCCTGACGTCGTCGAAACGGCTCGCCGATCTGTTCGAGGAATCGCTCAAGCATACGAACGACGCAAAGGCGGCGGCGAACTGGATCATGGTCGAATTGCTCGGCTACCTGAACGCGAACCGTCTGGAGATCACCGACGTGCCGATTACCGGCGAGATGCTCGGCGAACTGCTCGGCCTGATCGACGCCGGCACGATCAGCGGCAAGATCGCCAAAAACATTTTCCGTAAGATGTTAGAAACCGGCCAACGTCCCAAACAGATCGTCGAAGAGGAAGGACTCGTCCAGATTACCGACGAAAACGCCATCCGCGAGGCTGTCGACCGGGTGATCGCCGCCAATCCGCAGTCGGTCGCCGACTACCGATCGGGCAAAGAGAAGGCGCTTGGTTTCCTCGTCGGCCAAGTGATGAAAGAGACAAAAGGCAAGGCGAATCCCGCGCTCGTCAACCGGCTGCTCAAGGAACGGCTGCAGCAACCTTGATCGCGGCGGCCGTCGTCCGCGATGGAGGTCGAGTTTCGTGAAACCGCGCGCGACGCTCGTCCTGTTCGCCGCCGTGGTCGTTTCGTGGATGCCGGCCGTCTATTACGGCTTTCGCCTCTGGTCGGTCCGCGACGTGGAGCCCAGCGGGCAAAAGGAGCCCGACCCCGCGTTTCATTTCGTTCTGATCGCCCAAGACGTCAACAACCCGTACTGGCGCGTCGTCTACCGCGGTGCGGCCGACGCTGCGGCCGCGCACGGCGGGGCGGTCGAATTTCTAGGCCCCGTCGAGGCGAACATGGAACGGCATATCCGCCTGATCGAGCGATCCGTCTCCGCCGGCGTCGACGGCATTTTGACGCAGGGGCTCGACGAGACGACGTTCCGCCCCGTCATCGACAAGGCGATCGAACGCGGCGTGCCGGTCGTGACGATCGACACCGACGCGCCGACATCGAAACGCCTGGCCTACGTCGGCAGCGACAACTATCTCGCCGGCGTCCAGGCCGGTCGGTTCATGGCGCAGGCGACCGGCGGCGTCGCCCGTATCGGCGTCGTGACCGGCAGTTTCGAAGCAACCAATATGAAACAACGGCTAAAAGGTTTCGAAGACGCCATTCGCCCGTTTTCCGGGATGCGGATCGTCGCCGTCGAGTCGTCCAACATCAGCCGCGTGCGGGCGATCGAGAAAACCGCCCTGCTTCTCAACCGCTATCCGGAAATCAATGCGCTGTTCGGCGCCAGCGCCCTGGACGGCACGGCGATGGCGCAAGTCGTTTCCGGCCGGGGCCGCCGGGACGTGTTCATTCTTGCGTTCGACGACCTGCCGGAAACGATCGAATGGATGCGCAAGGGCGTCATCGCCGCGACGGTCGTCCAGGAACCGTACCGGATGGGTTACGACGGCGTCGAGCTCTTGTTGCGCGCCGCCCGGAACGAGCGGCTGGAGTCGAATTACTATACGGCGACCCGTATTTTGACGGCCAAGGAAGTATCCTCTAGAGGACCGGCGTCCGACGGAGCGGACTCGGGCGGTACGGAGGCAACGAACGCGGATGCAACGAAGATAGGCGCGACGGGCGCGATCGCGACGGACGCGGGCGCCGCAGACGCCGACGGGTAAAAGAGGGTGACCGCCGTGCGCATCCGCACGAAGCTGCTCGTCTTTTTCGCCTGTCTGTCGCTCTGGATGGGCGCTGCGACTGTTTTCGTCTATGCCGGAAAAGAAGCGACGGAACGCGAATACGACCGGATCGTGCGACGCCTGTTGTTGCTCAACGGCGTCTCCGGCGATGTTCACCGCATGTTGGCGACGTTGACGGAGTTTATGAATCGGCCGTCCGAGCGGGCCGAGGCGGAATTCCAGATCGTCTACGCCGAGCTGCTGCAGAAGCGCGCCGGCTTGTCCGCCGTCGAACCGGCGTTTCCGCCGCTGGTCGTCCGCAATTACGGCCGCATGATCGATGATTTTTTGCGCCAGTCCGATCTGTTTCTGACCTATTACCGCGAAGACCGGATCGAAGCCTATACCGCGTCATATCAGGAACTTTCCAAAATTGCTGAATTTATCAAGGAAACGACGTTCGATCTGACGGACAGCGCGCTGACTCAGTATACGCGCCTGTACGAAAGACTCCAGAAACGCAACGACGACTTTCGCCGGTTTTTGCTGTGGTTTGCCGTCGCGACCGCGTGCACGGCCGCTTTCGTCATGGCGGTGTTCGCAGAGCGGTTGACCGGCCCGATCCGTCTTCTGGAGCGGGAGGCGAAACGGATCGGCCGCGGCGATTTCGGCGGCGACGACGTGCTCGTCTCGTCGCGCGACGAAATCCGCACGCTCGCCCATGCGTTTAACGTCATGAAACGCGGCTTGAGAGAACATGTGCGCGCCATCCGCGAGCAGGCCGAAATTCGGCGCCAGCTGCAGGAAGCCGAGCTGAGAAGCTTACAAAGCCAGATCAATCCCCATTTTCTTTTCAACACGCTGAATACGATCTCCAAAATGGCCTATCTCGAAGGCGCCGAAGAGACGAACGACTTGATCCAGACCGTCTCGGCGATGCTGCGCTACAGTCTGCGCAAGCCCGACGGCGCGGCGACGGTTGCCGACGAAATCGAGCAGGCGCGCCGCTATTTCCGCATCCAGGAAAAGCGTTTCGGCGACCGCGTCCGAACGTTCGTCGAAGTCGAAGAGGCATGTTTGTCCGTTCCGTTGCCGAATTTGACGCTTCAACCGCTGATAGAAAACGCTTTCATTCACGGCGTGGAAAAATTCGAGGGACCTTGTTCCGTCTCGGTGCGCGTGTATGCCGACGACGGGTGGTGTCATATCGAAGTGCGGGACAGCGGTGCGGATGCGTTTCCGGTAAAAGCGGGCGGAAGCGTCCGGACGACGGGCGCCGGCGGGAATGCGTCCTTCGCCGTTCCGGAGCGGCGCGGCCACTCGACCGGACTCGGGCTGTCGAATGTCTGGAGACGTCTGTCGCTTTTTTATCAAGGGCGCGCGTCATGGTGCATCGAGGCCCCTGCCGAAGGCGGCACGGTCGTCGTCCTTTGCGTGCCGATGGGCGCGCACGGATCGCCTGCCGCCTGAAACATCTGCAGAAGGAGGGAAGAAAGACCGTGAAACTGGTCATTTGCGACGACGAACCGATCGAACGGCTTGCGCTGCGGCGCATCGTGGAACAGCATGTTCCCGGCGTCGAGGTGGCGGCCGAGGCGGCGAACGGCCGGCAAGCGATCGCACTGGCGGACGAACATCGCCCCGACCTGATGACGGTCGACATCAAAATGCCGGGCATCGACGGTCTGGCGGCGATTCGCGAAATTCGCGGGCGTCATCCGCGCGTTCGTTTCATTCTCGTGTCGGCGTACGACACGTTCGAATACGCGCAGGAAGCGATCCGGCTCGGCGTCACCGATTACATTCTGAAGCCGAGTTCGCCGACGGACATCGCCGAAAGCATCCGCAGGGCCGCCGAAGCCGTCGAGCGCGAACGGCAACGCGAAGAGGAAAGGTGGCGGCTGCTCGACCGGATCGGGCGGCTGTCGCCGCTGGCCGAGCGGCAGCTCGTCGCCGACCTGCTTGCCGGCAGGCCGCCTTCCGAGGTGGCGGACGTATTCGAACCCGGCGAAGAAGGCTACGCACTGGCCGTTTGCCTGGAACCCGAGCCGTCGCCGCTGCAGGCGGAGAAAGCGATCGCGACGCTCAAGGCGTGGAACTCGGTTTGGACCGGCTGTTTCGCCGCGGGGATCATGCCGGTCGTCGTTCGGCGCACCGCGAGCCGGGCGGTCGCCGTCGGCGCGTCGGCGGACGCGGCTTCCGCGGACGGTTCCATCGCCGCCGTCGCCGCTATCGTTGCCGTCGCCGCCGATGCCGCCGTCGCTGTACGCGCCGCGGGCGACTTGCAAGACGCGGTCGGCACGGCCGCTCATCGCGACGCCCGCGCGGAGGCCCTGACGGATTTGGCCGCGCGTTTGCGCAAGGCGCTGCCGGGCTTCTCCGTCCGCCTGACGGCCGGCCGCATCGTCCGCGATCCCGCCGAATTGCCGCTGTCGTTCGGCGACGCCGTCGTTCTTGCCCGGCGCCGAGTTTTTCACGGCGAAACGGTGCTCGTCGCGAGCGAAGGCGGCGTCGCGACGGACGAAAACGGCCCGGTTGCACCGATGCTTCGCATGATCGGCGCGATTCGCGCCGGCGACGAGGCCGAGGCACTTCACTCCTGCGCCGACGCTTTCGCCGAATGGCAGGGTAAGGCGGGACTGACCGCCCGGGACGCGTTCGTCGCGCTGGCCGCCGTCCTCGTCCACGCGTTCGGCGACGCCGCCGCCTTGCCGCCGTTCGGGTCGTCCGCCGACATCAATGCCTGGAGAGCCGCTGTGGAACAATCCATTCGCCGGCTTTCGCGCCTTGGGGGCGCGAAGGTCGAAAGCGGAGCCGGCCGAGAGGCCCGCCTTCGTGCGTTCGCGGAATCGGCCATGAACTACATCCGCGAACATTACGCCGACGACGTCCGCCTTGAGGAAGCGGCGGGGCGTTTCGGGCTGAGCCCGAGTCATTTTTGCCGGCTGTTCCGGGAAGCGTGCGGAGGGACGTTCGTCGGCGCGCTGACGCGCGTCCGTATCGAGGCGGCGCGGCGGGAGCTCGAACGCGGCCGGTCGGTCAAGGAAACGGCGTACGCCGTCGGCTACCGCGATCCCGACTATTTTGCGCGCATTTTTCGCCGGACGGTCGGCGTTTCGCCCGCCCATTACGCCAAAACCGCAAAAAAAGACGGATAAAGACGGAAGGACTCTTTCGCACTCAGTCGAAAAACCGGCAAAAAAATCCGGATTTTCGCAAACAAAGTCCGCCGCCGGGTATGGTACGATCCGCATTGGGAGCGCTCCCACGACACAAACCGAAGGGGGACGAACCGGATGCGGAGACCGAACGCGCGGACGATCGCCTGCGCCGCGCTCTTCGCCGTCGCGACGGTGGCGGCCGGTTGCGCCGGTAGCGGCGGAGGCGGACAGAAAGCCGAAGGCGGCGTAACGATCGGGCTGTCGATGGCGACGTTGCAGGAAGAACGCTGGCAGCGCGACCGCGATTTTTTCGTCGCCAAGGCCAAGGAACTCGGCGCCGAAGTGAAAGTGCAGTCGGCGGACCTCGACGATGCCAAACAGGTCGCCCAGGCGGAAAACCTGATCAGTCAGGGCGTCGACGTGCTTGTCGTCATTCCCAACAACGCAAGCGCTTCCGCGGCCATCGTCGAAAAAGCGAAAGCCGCGAACATTCCCGTCATCGCCTATGACCGGCTGATCACTAACAGCGACGTCGACCTGTACATCTCGTTCGACAACGTGCGCGTCGGCGAAATGCAAGCGGAAGCGATCGTCAAACTTGTGCCGAAAGGCAACTACGCGCTGATCGAGGGCGCGGATACGGATAACAACGCCCATCTGTTCAAGCAAGGGCATATGAACGTGTTGAAGCCGTATATCGACCGCGGCGACATCCGCATCGTTTACGACCAGTGGACGAAAGACTGGCAGCCCAACAACGCGCTCAAAAACATGGAAAACGCCTTGACAGCGAACAACAACCGGATCGACGCGGTCATCGCCGCCAACGACGGCACCGCCGGGGGCGTCGTTCAGGCCCTCGCCGCCCAAGGGCTTGCCGGCAAGGTGCCGGTTTCCGGTCAGGACGCCGAACTTGCCGCGCTGCGGCGGATCGTGCAGGGAACGCAGACGATGACCGTCTACAAACCGGTTAAGAAGCTCGCCGAAAAAGCCGCCGAACTCGCCGTCGCTCTTGCTAAGGGACAAACCGTTCAGGCGGATCAGAAGCTGAATAACGGCAAGATCGACGTGCCTTCCATTCTGCTCGAACCGATCGCGGTCACAAAGGACAACATCGATCAGACGGTGGTGGCCGACGGTTTCCACAAGAAGGAAGACATCTATAAAGCGCCGTAAATCGCCGGTGCATGTCACGCGAAAACGGCGTCGGGGCCGACTGACGGAACCGGTGGCGGCCGCCCGGACGGTCGACGGGACGTCTCGAGACGGGCGGCCGCCGCCCGAGCCCGGATGCCGGGCGCGACAAACGGCGGGCTGCACGGCTTTGTGCGGCCGTGCGGCGGACGGCGCGGCGGAAGGAGGCATTTCGGCCGTGAGCGCAAACGGCGGCGAAACGGCGCTTGAAATGGTCGACATCACGAAAACGTTTCCGGGCGTGCGGGCGCTCGACCGGGTGACACTGCGCGCCCGTCGCGGTGAAATTCACGCGATTTGCGGCGAAAACGGCGCCGGCAAGTCGACGCTCATGAAAATTTTGAGCGGCTATTACCCCGTAGGTACCTACGAGGGCGTCATCCGCATCGGCGGCGTCGACTGCGCGTTCCGGTCGATCCGCGACGCGGAACGGGCCGGAGTCGCCATCATTCACCAGGAACTGGCGCTCGTCCGCGAACTGTCGGTCGCCGACAATCTGCTGCTCGGCCACGAACGGGTCCGTGCGGGGCTGATACGGCGCGCGGAGACGTACGCGACGGCAAGATTCTGGCTGGAAAAGGTCGGCCTGTCCGACGTCGACCCGCGCGAAAAGGTCGGCCTGCTCGGCGTCGGCAAGCAGCAGCTCGTCGAAATCGCCAAGGCGCTGTCGAAACGCGCTTCGATCCTCATTTTGGACGAACCTACGGCGGCGCTGACGGAAGCCGAGACGGAGCGGCTGCACCGCATGCTCATTCAGTTGAAAGGCGAAGGCGTGACGTGTCTTTATATTTCCCACCGGCTCGGCGAAGTGTTTCGAATCGCCGACACCGTTACCGTCCTGCGCGACGGCAGGACGGTCGGCACGCATCCGGCCGGCGGGCTGACGGAAGATCGCGTCATCGCGATGATGGTTGGCCGCGAGCTGACCGAACGGTTTCCTCCGCCGGAAGGCGGCGTCGGCGAAGTCGCGTTTTGCGTCGAACGCTGGTCGGTCCGCGATCCCGGTCGGCCGGGAGGTTATTGCGTGCGCGACGTCGGGTTCGAAGTGCGAGCCGGCGAAGTCGTCGGCATCGCCGGCTTGATGGGTTCGGGGCGGACGGAGTTGGCGATGAGTCTGTTCGGCGCCTTCGGCGATCGCGCCACGGGGAACATGTACGTCGGCGGCCGGCCGTGTTCCGTGCGGTCGCCGCAGGAGGCGATCGCCTCGGGCATCGCGCTGGTGACGGAAGACCGGAAGCGGTACGGCCTCGTGCCGACGATGAACGTGCGCGCGAACATGACGCTGGCCTCAATCGGGCGGTTCGCGCGGTTCGGCTTGATCCGCACACGCGAGGAAGGGGCGGCCGCGCGGGAATATGCAGAACTTTTCCAGATTCGTTTGCCGTCGTTCGATTCTCCCGTCTTGACGCTCAGCGGCGGCAACCAACAAAAAGTGTTGCTCGCGCGCGCCTTGCTGACGCGGCCGCGCGTGCTGGTTTTGGACGAGCCGACGCGCGGCGTCGACGTCGGGGCGAAATACGAGATTTATCGGCTCGTCCGGCGATTCGCGCGCGACGGGGCGGCTGTCGTGTTGATTTCTTCCGAGCTGCCGGAGGTGCTCGGCATGAGCGATCGGGTGCTGGTCATGCGGGAAGGACGGCTTGTCGGCGAATTGCACCGCGGCGAGGCGACGCAGGAAGCCGTCATGCGTCTGGCGGCGGGGGGGATGCCGGCATGATCGGCGCGATCCGTTCGATTCAGCCGATCCGTTCGATCGGCCGCAAACCTTCCGCGGACGACCGCATCTTCACCATGGTGCTGGCATTGGCCGGCATTTGGACGCTGTTCGCGTTGCTCAGCGATTCGTTTCTGACGCCGCGCAACTTGTCCAATCTGCTCGTCCAGACGTCGGTGACGGCGATATTGGCCGTCGGCATGTTGCTCGTCATCGTCTCCGGGCATATCGATTTGTCCGTCGGGTCGATCGTCGGATTGACGGGCGGCATCGCCGCGATTTTGCAGCTATGGGCGGGTTGGCCAACCGCGCCTGCCGTCGTCGTCACGCTTTTGGCCGGCGTGGCGATCGGATTTTTGCAGGGATGGTGGGTTGCGTACCGCGCCGTGCCCGCGTTTATCGTGACGTTGGGCGGGATGATGGCGTTCCGCGGGGCGCTGATCGGCATTACCGACGGGCAGACGGTCGCGCCGCTCCGCCGCGATTTTCTGGCGATCGGACAGTCGTATTTGCCGGAGGCGGTCGGTTGGACGCTTGCCGCCGTCTGTTCGGCGACCGCAGCCCTGTTCGTGTGGACGAGCCGGCGCGCGTCGATCAAAAACGGGTTCGAACCGAATCCTGCCGTCGTCGACCTCGGGCGATCGGCGCTGTATGCGGCGTTGTTTTTCGGGATCGCCGCCGTCACGAACGCTTATAAAGGCGTTCCGGTACCTTTTCTCGGCGTCGCCGTATTGGCCGGGATGATCGCATTGCTGGCCGGGAAATCCGTTTTCGGCAGACATGTCTATGCGGTCGGCGGAAACGTTGAGGCGGCGCGTTTGTCCGGCATTCCGGTGCGTCGCCGTGTGCTTGCAGTGTTCGTATTGAGCGGCGCTGCGGCCGCCCTCGCCGGCATCCTGCAGACGGCTCGGTTGAACGCCGCGACGATCAGCTCTGGCACGATGTACGAGCTCGACGCGATCGCCGCGTGCGTCATCGGCGGCACAAGCCTGATGGGCGGCCGCGGCACGGTCCGGGGCGTGCTCGTCGGTGCGCTCGTCATGGCGTCGCTCGACAACGGCATGAGCATCCTCAACGTCGAGTCGTTCTGGCAGCAGATCGTCAAAGGCGCGATTCTCGTGCTGGCGGTATGGCTCGACCGGATGCGAACGAAGGAAGTTCGGGCATAATCCTTGTCGAAGCGAATTTCCGGCGGCGAACGAAGCCGGGCGAATCGCGACTCGCGGCGATCCGCCCGGCCGGGTTCGTCGGGCGCGGGCCGCCCCATGGTCCGTCGGAACGGCTCACGGCGCCAGGGGTCCGGCATCTCCGAGTTGCGGCGCCGGACGTCCGGCCGGTGTCTTCAGTGGCCGCGGTTGGAGCTACACGATTCCCGCGCTGTTCTGCAGCCGCCGCAAAATTTCCAGGAAGTCTTCGCGCGTGACGCCGGGCGCGAATTCCTCGGGCAACGGCTCGAGATCGGGCGCGGGAGCGCCTTCCGGCATGCCGCGGACGACTTCCAGCGGGCTGCCGTCGATCGGATGGCGGCCTTTCCAGATGCGCCCGATTTCCCGGTAGTCGGTCTCGCTGAACGTGTACAGTTTGCGGTGGATGCCCTGCTCCTCGTATTTACGGGCCGTGTCGAAAACGCGATTGTCCAGGCGCGGCACGGGCAACATTTTTGTCACGTCGACGCCGGTCGCGACTTCGAGAGCCTTCGCGTACGCGACGATGTGGACGCCGCCGCGCACGAGCAGGTAGCCGATCATTTCCCGCGCGGTCGGGTGGTCGGTCATTTCGTACACTTTCATTTTGTGAGCGCGGGCGCCGATCTCCAGAAAATAATTGTGAAGCAAGTCCTGAATCAGATTTCCGCTGGAAAACACGTATTCGCCCGTCCACGGTCTGCCCATCGAGTCCATCGGCAGGGCGGTCTGCGCCGATGCGATGAAATGGTACGAGTTGCGCTTGTCCTTGGCGTTGCGCATCGGCGCCGCGTCCGGGTCCGCGGCGTACGTCGATCCCGTCAGCATCAGGTTGATCGTATACGAAACGAGTTCGACGTGGCCGAACTCCTCGGCTGTGATGCTGGCGATCAAGTCGTAAAACGGCTTCAGTCTCGATCTGCCGCGAAAATTGAACGACTGGAACATGTAATTGTTGAGCGTCGACATTTCGCCGAACCGGCCGCCGAGCAGTTCCTGTACTGCGGCGGCGGCGTTGGCGTCGGGATGTTTCGGCATCGGCAGGTCGATCGCCAGGCGGTTGAACCGTTGGATCACGTTCGTTTCCCTCCTGAAGCCGGAATCGTTTACGACGGAGAAATCCAGACGATTTGGCGCAGGCGGATGAAGAACATCGCGTTGCCGGAGCGGACGGTTACGTAGTCGGGCCGCAGGTCGGCGACGATTCCGCGGACGGTGTCGCGTACGGTCTGGACGACGACGGCGCGTCCGTACCATGCGCGCAGCGCCTGCAAAAAATACGGTTCGTCTCCGGCCGGCCACGCTTGCGGCCAGGAAACCGGCCAGGCGGTCGGACCTCCCGCGTGCAGACTTGCGCCGGGAAACAGCCCGGCTCCGTGACTCGGGCTTGCCGCGTACGTCGCAGCGGTCATGGATGCGGATCTCCTTTCACGGGATGGTGGGCTTTTCGGTTCGTGTTCATCGTATTCCGGCATTCGCCGCACGGTGCCTGGCCCGCCCGTCGGGCGGTGTATTATAATGGGAATGCGGGCCGCCGCAGCCGGCGGAACCCGTAAAGGAGGGATCGCCGCTTGCGCAAACCGCAATTTGCGGTCATCGGCCTCGGAAGATTCGGCTCCAGCGTGGCGCGGGCGCTCGCCCGCGAGGGATACGAGGTGCTCGCGATCGACGCCAACGCTCAGCGGGTGCAGGAGCTGTCCGAAACGGTGACGCACGCCGTTGCCGCCGACGCGACGGACGAGGAGGCGCTTCGCTCGCTCGGCCTCCGCAACTTCGACGTCGTCGTCGTCGCGATCGGCCAGGACATTCAAGCGAGCATTCTGACGTCGCTCATCCTGAAAGACATGGGCGTGCCGAAGCTGGTCGCCAAGGCGCAGAGCGAGCTGCACGGCAAAGTGTTGCATAAGATCGGCGTCGACCAGGTCATTTACCCCGAGCGCGACATGGGCCAGCGGCTTGCCCACCAACTCATCTCGCCGAACGTCATCGACTATCTGGAGCTGTCGCCCGAACACAGCGTCGTCGAGATGCGCGCATCCGGGCGAATGGCCGGCAGGACGCTGCGCGAGCTCGACATTCGCGCCCGGTTTGGCTGCAACGTCATGGCGATCCGCAGCGGAAACGCGATGAACGTTACGCCGCGCGCCGACGATCGAATCGCGGAAGGCGACGTGCTCGTCGTCGTCGGCCGCAACGAAGATCTGCAGGAAATGGAACGCTTTTTTTCGGAGTGATCGAAAACGTTGCGCATCGGTTCGCGGATCGAATCGCCGCAAAACCCGCGCGTCAAGGCATGGGCGAAACTGTCCGAACGCAAATGGCGCGACGCCGAGGGCCGTTATCTGGTGGAAGGCGCGAAATTGGTTCGGGAGGCGCTTCTTTCGGAATGCCGCGTTGAGGTCGTCGTCGCGACCGAGCGGTGGTCTGCGGACGAGTCGCTTCGTTCGCTCGCGGCGTCGGCCGGCGCGGAATGGGTCGAAGTGTCCGAGCGGGTGATGGAAAAGCTGGCCGTCACCGAGACGCCGCAAGGCGTCGCGGCTGTCGTGCGCAAGCGCGACGTCGAACCGGAGACGTTGCTCGCCGATCCGGTGTCGGTCGTCGTCGTCGCCGATCGACTACAGGATCCCGGCAATCTCGGCGCGATCGTCCGCAGCGTCGACGCCGCCGGCGCGACCGGCGTTCTGATCGGGCCGGACACGGTCGATCCGTACCATCCGAAGGCGGTTCGCGCCGCGGCGGGGGCGCTTTTCCGCGTGCCGGTCGTCGGCGCTGACCCGGCTGTCTGGCTGCCGAAGGCTCGCGCATCCGGCATTCGCGTCGTCGTCCTTTCCCCGCGGGCGCAAACGTCGATCTATGAAGCGGAGATCGCCGAGAAAGTCTGGCTGATCGTCGGCAGCGAGGGGCGCGGTGTATCCGAGCGCACGGCGGCGTTTGCGGACTTGTCGGTCCGCATTCCGATGGCGGGGTCCGCCGAATCGCTGAACGCAGCGATGGCGGCGACCGTCGTGCTGTTCGAGTCGATGCGCCGACGGATGTTTTCGTGACGGACGAAAGGATCAAGCCGCGTCCGTCATGCCCGGTCGGACGGAGCGCATACAATGTGAAGGGGGCGCGGACGCCGGCGCCGGCGCACGGTGTTCGGAGGTGTTCGGAGAACCGGCGTCCGGCGGCGTTCACTTTTTTCGGGCGGGAGGCGCTTTGCGGATGCGCAGGGCGCGCTGGCGGAGCCGCAGGTCGAAAATGACGCGAAAGCGCCGGATGCTGTGGGCGCTGGCGTTTCTTTTTTTCGGGAACGTCTGGGCGTTTGTCTGGATCGACCGAAATTTGACGCAGCCGTTGGCGTTCGTCGCCCAGGTGCGCCTGAAGCAGATTGCGACGGAGGCGATCAACAAGGCGTTGACCGAACAAATGGCGCAGCACGGGTCGGATGTCGGGCGGTTGATCGACTGGCGGACCGACGAAACAGGAAAAGTGAAGGCTTTTTCCCTCAATTACGCCGAACATCTGAAAATTACCGCAGACGCCGTCCGGACGGTACAGGACGTGCTGAAGCGGCTGGAGCGAATGCCCGAGCGGATTCCCGTCGGGCAGGCGATGAAAAGTTCGCTTCTTGCCTCGTTCGGCCCGCGCGTCCCGGTGCGCCTCGAACCCGCTGGTTCCGTCAAGGTCGATCTGAAAACGCGCCATTACGACGCGGGCATTAACATGTTGCTCGTGGAGGTATATCTGCGCGTCGAAGCGCAGGTCGCCATCATCATTCCGTTCGATTCCCGCCCGGAAACCGTCGCGACGGAAGTGCCCATTTCGTACGTACTCGTCGTCGGGGACGTGCCGGCCTATTATTTCGACCACAACGGCAACCCGCTGTCCGGCGGAGTTTCGCCGCCGAACGTGGCGCTGCCCCCGCTGCGACTGCCGTCGCCGGCCCCTTCGCAGTAGATCTGCGGGGGCTGCCGGACGTGCGTCGGTCCTCCCTCGTCCCGGCCGCTGCGCTTGTGGCCGTCCAAAAAGCGTGCCGCGGCCGTCAGCGACGCCGTTTTTTCTCTTCGTATTCCCATTTTTTCAAAAGAGGATAAGGATCGAACGACCATTCGCGGGTTCCCGCGTCGCGGTAAAGCCCGAAGTGGAGATGCGGCGGAAATTTCCCCTGCGTTCCCGGCTTGCCGTAGCCGGAACTGCCGACCCAGCCGATCACTTCGCCGGGGCTTACGTAATCGCCGGGTTTCAGTTTTTTGTTGAAACCGGACAGGTGGGCGAAATAATGATACAGGTTGTCCAGGTCGCGGATGCCGACGCGCCAGCCGCCGTAAGGGTTCCAGCCCATCGTTTCGATGACGCCGTAACAGGTGCTGCGGACGGGAACGCCGTAGGGCGCGAACAGGTCCGTCCCTTCATGGATGCGCGCGCCGCCCCAGCTTCTGCCCGCCCCCCACGTGTCGCGGTACGAGTAACGGGAGCCCTGCGGCAGCGGAAAGGCGTGATCGTGCAGCTCCAGCCGCCCGAAATGGGCGTAGATGCCGGCGAACTGTTCGATGCGGCGGACGCTGCGCGCGTGGCCGTAGAATTTGCCGAGCGCGACGCGCCAGTCTTCCCACGACGGCCCTTCGCGCAGCAAATAAACGGCCATCGTCCAGAGGCGGTCGAGGTCCTGGGCGGGATCGGCGACGCCGTCGCCGTCGCCGTCGCGGCCGATGCCGCCGAACAGCGCGATTGTGCGCGGATCGCGGTCGTCGGGCACCGGATTAGCAAACCCCGACCACAGCGGTTCGGGAATGTCGATGGCGATCAGGCCGTCGTAATCGGTGCGCGATTTCGGGTTTGCCCGCGTCAGCGAACGTTCGTATTGGTCAATCGCCGCGAGGAGGTGCCACGGAATTCCGGTCAGAGCGCTGACGCTGTCAAACATTGCCTTGCGCTCTTGCAGCGGGTTGCCGGCCGGACCAGCGTCGGCCCCGACGACCCGAAACGGCAACAGCAAGGCCGCGGCGGCGAAGGCGGCTGCCGCGAGGCCGAGGTTTCGCATGAGCCGATTCCACCTTTCGCTTTCCGGCGGTCGGTATTAATTTGACCCGGGTGCGACGGGAATATCCTGCGTTTCGGCTGGCCCTTCTAGCCGCGGGCGCTTGGTTGTCGCCCGGGCGCGTGATACGATGGAATCGGGGCGACGCCGAGAGGAGGTCGAAAGCCGTGCGGACGGACGATCACCGGTACGAACATACGGACGACAACATGCTGATCGTTCAGGTCAACCTCGACGACATGAATCCGGAATGGTGCTCGTACATAAGCGACCGGCTGTTCGAAGTCGGCGCGAGCGACGTGTTCTGGATCCCGATCCTGATGAAAAAGGGACGACCCGGCGTCATGTTGAACGTGCTCGTCCACGAATCGCGGCTGGAAGAGATCGAGCGGATCGTGTTTATGGAGACGACGACGTTCGGCCTGCGCTACGTCCGGACGGTCTGCCATCGCCTGGGCCGCCGGTTCGAGACGGTCGAGACACCATGGGGATCGGTGCGGGTGAAAATCGGCGAGTTTCGCGGCGAAACGGTCGAGTTCGCGCCTGAGTACGCCGATTGCGAGGCAGCTGCACGGCGCGGCGGAGTGCCGCTGAAACGTGTGTTCGCCGAGGCGCGGAAACGTTGGATGGAGCGCGCGGAAGCCAGACGCCGGCAGGACTCACCGGAAACAGGAGCGGGCACAGAGCCGGATCCGGGGCAAAAAAAATAGGCCCGGTGGGACTCGAACCCACGGCCTGATGATTAAGAGTCACCTGCTCTACCAACTGAGCTACGGGCCTGTTTTGGCTCACGACCAACAGTATATCACGATTGCTTATGCGAGGGCAAGAGGAAAATCGCGTTTTCGGAGCCGCGGCGTCCGGAGCCGGGACGTCCGCCGCGTGCAACGTGCGGGTGACAAAAGCTTGGTCCGGGCGTTGGCGTCCGGCGTTCGACCAGCCTGCATTTCAGCTTGACGGTACGCGGCAAGTCGTCGCCGGTCCGGTTGATGACGCGGTAAATCGTGTCCATTGCCTTGATGCCCATTTCTCTCAACGGCAAATCCATCGTCGTCAGTTTCGGCGTGTAATAAAAACTGCATTCCCGATTGTCGAAGCCTGTTTCGAGAATGCCGGTCACGTCGCGCGGGTGGACACCGATGTAAAGGATGCCGTCCACTTTTTTGCTTATCAGGTTGTCCAGAACTTTTTTAATCACAGGTTTGCACTTGTCGATCTCGGAAAAACGGTTGCCAATTCTGCGGTGAATGCGCAGATTGGCGAGAATAATGGAAAAACCGTAGCCGTCCGCACATTCGTTGGCCGATGATTTTACCCGGGATGTTCGGCGCGGCAATTCATCATGGGCATCCCGCGCGATCTGGACGAGGCGGCCAAAATCGACGGCTGCAACCGCTGGAACGTGTACGCGCGCATTGTGCTGCCTTTGCTCAAGCCGGTGGTGACGATCATTTGCGTGTTTCATTTCGTCTGGGTGTGGAACGAGTTTTTGACGCCTCTCATTTTCATCAACGACCAGGATCTATACACGCTTCCGCTCGGGATCAATCTGCTTAAAAACGCCTACAACATCGAATACGAAAAGCTGATGGCGATTTCGTGCATCTCCGTTCTGTTTCCCGTCACGGTGTTTTATTGCACGCAAAACCTCATTCTCGGCGGCCTGTCGCTCGCTGGGGTAAGAAAATGAACGGGCGTCTGCGGGCGAAGCCGGCGCGGGTTTTGAGCCGCGCCGGCAAGGCGGACGCCGTTTTTCATCGGTCATTTAGTCCCTCGGCTCTTCTGCCCGCCCCACCACCGCACGCAGCACGTTCGGCCGCCCGGGCAAGTCGCGCGCGCCGGCGCCGTAACCGACGGCTTCCGCCGTCATCGCGGGCAACGACCGGCTGAAGCCGTGGGCGACCGCGGCGACGATCGCCGCGCCGGTCGGCGTCGTCAGTTCGCCTTCGGCGTCTGGAGGTGTGTCGGCGATCGGGAGTCCTTTGAGCAACTCCAGCGTGGCGGGTGCCGGGACGGGATAAACGCCGTGGTCGCAACGGACGAATCCCGTTCCGACCGGTACGGGCGACACGAGCACCCGGTCGGGCGCCAGCGAATCGAGCGCGAGCGCCACGCCGACGATATCCGCGATCGAGTCGATCGCCCCGACTTCGTGAAAATGGACGCGTTCCACCGGCACCCGGTGGATACGCGCTTCCGCTTCTGCGAGGCGGCGGAAGATCGCGACGGCGGTCTCGGTCGCCCGTTCGCCGAGTTCCGCCTGTTCGATCAGGCGGACGATGTCGGCGAAGTGGCGGTGATGCGCTGGCGCGCGGCCGGGTTCGACCTCGACGTCGACTTTGAGGGCGGACACGCCGTTTTTCGTCACCCTGCGCCAGACGAGCCGGAACGGTTCGGCGCGGATGCGCGCGAGGCCGGATTCGACGTAGTCGCGGTCCGCTCCGGCGTCAACGAGCGCGGCGAGCGTCATGTCGCCGCTGATGCCGGAGAAGCAGTCGAGGTAGACGATGCGCAAGGGGCGTTACTCCTTTCCGTCGCGGTGTTTCACGGGCGATGTTCATACGGACTCATACGGACGGGCGTTCGTCCGCATGATGTTCGTCCGGCCGCCGTCCGGTCGGTCGCGGATTGCGCACGGCGGCGGTTCGCACCGCGATCATCCCGGCGGCGTATCCGGCGCCGAACCCGTTGTCGATGTTGACGACGACGACGCCCGGCGCGCACGAATTGAGCATCGTCAATAAGGGCGCCAGCCCCTGAAAATGCGCGCCGTAGCCGACGCTCGTCGGAACGGCGACGACCGGCGCGGCGACGAGGCCGCCGACGACGCTCGCCAGAGCGCCTTCCATGCCGGCGACGACGACGACGGCGTCCGCCGCGCGGATGGTGTCGAGGCGGCGGAACAGCCGGTGAATGCCAGCGACGCCGACGTCGCGGACGCGCAGAACCCGCGCACCCATCCATTCCGCCGTCACGGCAGCTTCTTCGGCGACCGGCAGGTCGGACGTGCCGGCGCTGACGACGGCGACCGTCCCGCGGGGCGCGGTCTCGGACGGCGGCGTTCTGAACCAGGTGAGCGCGCGGGCGTCGGCGTGATAGATCAGTCCGGGCACGAGGGCGGAGACGGATTCCGCTTTAGCGGCGTCGACGCGCGTGGCGAGCACGCGGTCGGCGTTTTGTTGCAGGCTGCGGATGATGGCTGCGATCTGCTCCGCCGTTTTGCCCTCGCCGAAGACGACTTCGGGAGCGCCGGTCCGCCGCTGGCGGTCAAGGTCGACTTGCGCAAAGCCGAGGTCGGCGACCGAAGGCGCGTCGGCAAAAGCGGCGGTCGGGAGTACGTCTGCTACCCGGCCGCCGGCCGGATCGTCGGCCTTGACGCCGTCTTCGCTGGCTCTCGCGTCGCCTTCCTCGGCTCGGCCGCCGCGTTCATCGTCCGGGGCGTTGCCGGAATCGCCGGCCGAGCCGCTGCCAGAGCCGGAGCGTAAACCAAGCTCGCTTTTCAGCCGCGTGATCGCCTCTTCCACGCTCAGACGCCCGGCGCGCACCTGTTGGAGCAAAACGGCCAATTCCTTCGCATCCATGGTCCGGTCACGCCTCTTTCGCGGCCGCCGTTTTTCGATCGCCGGCGGAGGCCAGCGTTTCGTTCATGCTGCCGGTCCGGTATCCGGCCAGATCGAGCGTCACGTACGCGAAGCCGAGCCCGCGCAGTTTGGCGCAGACGAGCTCGCGTTTTTCGAGAAGCCGCGGCATTTCCTCGGGCATCACTTCGATGCGCGCGATTTGGTCGTGGTGCCGGACGCGGACCTGCCAGAAGCCGAGACTGTACAAAAAGTCCTCCGCAGCTTCAAGTTGTTCGATTTTTTTTCGGTCGATGCGTGTGCCGTACGGAATGCGCGAAGACAGGCAGGCGAACGACGGCTTGTTCCACGTCGGCAAACCGAGCGCTTTCGACAGCTGCCGGATGTCGGCCTTCGTCAGTCCGGCTTCCAGCAGCGGACTGCGGACGCCCTGTTCCGTTTTGGCGCGCAGACCAGGGCGATAGTCGCCGAGATCGTCGGCGTTCGTCCCGTCGACGATATACGGATAGCCGAGCCGCCGCGCGATCTCGCGCAGATGCGTATATAGCCCCGTTTTGCAGTGGTAGCAGCGATCGGGATTGTTGGCCGCGAAATTTTCGTTTTCGAGCTCGCGGATTTCCGTCGTCACGAGCCGGACGCCCATCTCTTCGGCCAGCCGGACGGCGGCGTTGAACTCGCGGGCGGGAAACGTCTCCGACGCCGCGACGACGGCGACGACGCCGTCGCCGAGCTCCTGCTGGGCGCGCTTCAGCACGAACGTGCTGTCGACGCCGCCGGAAAAGGCGACGAGCACGCGTCCCATGCCGCGCAAAATATCGCCGAGCAGTCGGTTTTTCGCTTCAAGAGTCATCGATTCGCTCATGGCGCATCCTCCCGCTTTTCATTGTATCATACACGGCGGCCGGGATGTCGCCTACGACGTTTTCCTGCAATTGCTTGTCGACAGGTTCATGTCCTCGGTGGGAGACTGGAACCGTCCGCCTTTTTTCGCCCCGTCCCGTTTCGTGATATAATGGGTGCAAATCCGACGTCGTTTGGGAAAGCGGGCGATGACGCACGATGCAATCGAAAACGGCCGAACGCAAGCCCGACTGGCTGAAAATCTCCCTGCCCACCGGCCGGGATTACGAAAATATCCGGGACCTGCGCCGCATGATGCGCGCGGGCGAGCTGCACACGGTCTGCGAAGAGGCGAAATGTCCGAACCTGCACGAATGCTGGGCGAACCGGACGGCGACGTTCATGATTCTGGGCGATTTCTGCACGCGCGCCTGTCGGTTCTGCGCGGTGAAGACGGGCAGGCCGACTGGGCCGGACCCCGACGAACCGGAGCGCGTCGCGGAGGCGGCGGAGCAGATGGGCCTGCGCCACTGCGTCATCACGTCGGTTGCGCGCGACGATTTGCCCGACGGCGGCGCGGCGGCGTTCGCGGCGACCGTCCGCGCGGTGCGCAGGCGGCTGCCGCTGTGCGGAATCGAAGTGCTCGTGCCCGACTTCAACGGATCGGAGGCGGCGCTGGCCGTCGTGCTGGAAGCGAAGCCGGACGTGCTCAACCACAACTTAGAGACGGTCGAGCGGCTGACGCCCCGCGTCCGCTCGCGCGCGACGTACCGCCGGTCGCTGGAGCTGCTCGCGCGCGCCAAGCGGATCGCGCCGGGCATCCGCACGAAGTCGGGACTGATGGTCGGCCTCGGCGAAGAGTGGGACGAAATTTTGCAGGCGATGGACGATCTGCGTGAAGCCGGCTGCGACATGCTGACAATCGGCCAGTATTTGCGGCCGACGCCGGCGCATTTGCCGGTCGTCCGGTTTTACGCGCCGGAGGAATTCGCCCGGCTGAAAGAAGAGGGCTTGCGCCGCGGGTTCCGGCACGTCGAGTCCGGTCCGCTTGTGCGCAGTTCGTATCATGCGGGCGAGCAGGCGAAACGCGCCGAAGGGATGTGACGGCATGGCAGAAAAGTATTACATGATCGGTAATAAAGCTTATGTCGTTGTTGTTGATTACAAAAACGGCTACAATTATGAAGCGTTTCGCGACCGGTATAGCGAGGTGCTCGACCGGTACGATTATATCGTCGGCGACTGGGGATACAACCAGCTCCGATTGAAAGGGTTTTTCCGCGAAGACAATCCGAAAGCGACGAAGGAAACGTCGATCGCGACGCTACAAGACTATTTGAACGAATACTGCAATTTCGGCTGTGCGTATTTCGTCGTGGAAAAGGTCAACCATCCGCCGGCCGACGGTGAGATCATCAACGAACCTGCGCAACCGGCTGTTCAGGCGCCGGCCGGGGGAGGATCGACGGACGGTGACGCGGCGTTGCCGATGCGGTACAACCGCACGGGCGTCGCCGTGCGTATGACGGCGGCGGACCGCAGTTATGCGGAAGATTATGCGCTGGAGCGCCGGCGTGCAGCCGCCCGGGAGGCGGAAGGCGGAGAAGGCGCCTGGGGCGCGTACGGCCGCGGGCGGGAGCACGGTGTGCGGGAATCGACCGTTCGCGAGCACGTCGGCCGGGAGACGGGCGATCTCGACTTTGCCGCTGGGGAGTCAGGCGCCCGGAATTCCGAAATTGCGCCGTCGGGCGCTTTCGTATCGTCGAACGGGGGAAAGCCGGAGGCGCGGCCGGTCGGTCGGGAGGCGGGCGGCGCAGGCGGGCACGAACGCGCCCGCAACCGCGATGCCGTCGGTGCGGTCGGCCATTCGTACGACAGCCACCGGCACGAGCGGGATAAACCGCGGGAAAAACCCGGCGCGCGCGGTTCGAACGGGCTGGCAGGAGCGGAAGGACCGGGAGCGGAATTCGGCGCACCGGCGGCGCGCACGACCGGAGCGCCCGGCCGTCCCGACGGCGGCTTCGGCGAAGCAAAGGGGCCGTTTTCCCGCCATTCGACGGGGCAAGCGGGATATTATTCGAACCAGCGGCCGTCGCAGCGCCCCGCTCATCCCAAATATACGAAAGCGGACCGGCTGTTTCCGCACGCCCGGCGCAAACACGGTTCCGAGCCTGGCCGCGGACCGGGAAAACCGCTGTAACGTTCGTCTTCAACCCGGAGTCGTTTCGCGCCAATTTTACGGCTTCTGAAAATCCGGGCCGATAAACGCCTCGCGCACGCGCGTCCAAAACGGGAATGCGCGCAGCCGCGCGAACGTCACTTTCGCATCGGCGACCGAACAGCGGATCGAGCGAACGTCCTCGCGCGTTTCGCCGAGATGGTCGACGGTCAAAAGCAGTTTTTGCCCCTCGCGCGGCAAAATGTCGCAGTGGTGGTGTTTCGGCAGCACGATCGGCGAGCCGAGCGTTCGGTAGACGCGGTTGTTGATCGACGCCATTTCGGCGATCTGGATCGCTTCGATCGACGGATGGATGATCGCGCCGCCCAGGCTTTTGTTGTAGGCGGTACTGCCCGACGGCGACGAGACGCAGATGCCGTCGCCGCGGAACATTTCGAACGGTTCGCCGTTGATGCGGATTTGGGCGACGAGCATGTTTTCGGCGCCGCGTACGGTGAATTCGTTCAGCGCAAGCAGCGACCGTTCGTCGGTCGCCGTCGCCACGGTCACCTGTACGATCGGATGACGGACGGTGCGCAGCCGTTCAGCGGAGCCGGCCTCGGCCATCAGGCGGACGAGCGTGTCGATTTCGTCAGGTTTCCAGTCGGAAAAAAAGCCGAGGTGTCCGGTATGGACGCCGATGAACGCCACGCGGTCGAGCCGGTCGCGGTGCAGGTGAAACGCCTGCAGCATCGTCCCGTCGCCGCCGACGGCGATGACGACGTCGGGCTGGCGTTCGTCGCGGATGAGTCCGGCCCGCGCGGCGGCGTCGGCGATGCGTCCGGCGGTCCGGCGGGAATCGTCGTCATTGCGTTCGACGAGGTCGTAGGAGAGCGGCATGTGTCGGAACACCCCGGCGAAAAGACCGCACCCGGCGCCGAAAGGCGGTACCCGCCCGAAGCAGGGGACGTAAAGCTCCGGGCGGGCTTCGACCTCTGCGGACTGCCGGTTACGCGGCCGTCAAGATCACGTTCCCGACACCATCTTACAGAAAACGGCGGCCGAACACAACCCGCGCGCCGAGCCGCAACGTTCCGACAATCGCGAAAGCGGTTCCGGCCAGTAGAAGCGCGGTTGCGGTGCTTGCGGCGGCGACGGCGGCGGGCGTTCCGCCCGGAAAGTCCGAAGCGTGATCGAACGCGGCGACCGGCAGTCCGCTGGCCGATGCGCCCGTCGCCGTCGTCGGAGCGCCCCCAAGCGTATAGACGAGCGCAGCCGCGAGCGCGGCGTGCAGCAATCGGGCGAGCAGAAACGGCGTGTATCGGCAACCGGTTCGGCTGATCAGACTCATCACCTGGGCGTGTACCGACAGGCCCGCCCACGACAAAACGGCCGCCGCCGCCGCTACGCGGTCGGCTACCGGGGCGGCGGCTTCGCCGGCCGTTTTGCAGCCCCACGTGACTTCAAACAGACCAGCGGCGAGCGCCTGAGGCCACACGTTGGCCGCATCGGACGCATCGAATACCCGAAGAGCGGCGCCGACGGCCGCTTCAAGCGCGCGCAAGATGCCGGCTGCGCGCAATGCTTCCATCAACACCGAAAACAGAACGACCAATCCGCCGATGACGAAGACGAGCCGAAGAGCGCTGGCGACGGCATCTTCCAGCAGCCGTCCCGGCGGGCGCGGATCGCCGGCCCGCGCCTCATGCATCGCACGAAACGCGCGGACGACGAGCGGCGCTTGTCGCCGATTCGCGGATTCCGGCGCGTTAGGGACCGTTGGACTCGGTTCCGGATCCCGTGGGGAATCCCGGACCGGTCCGTAAAACCTCATCGCCAGCCCGACGAGCAGACATGCGCCGTAATGGGCCACGGCGAGTGTTGCGGCCGTGCGTGCGTCGCCGAAAAAACCGATCGCCACCGCGCCGGCGAGGAAAATCGGATCCGACGACGTCGTAAACGCGACCAGCCGTTCCGCCTCCGTGCGTCCGATCCATCCCTGATCGCGCAGCCTCGCGGTTAATCGGGCGCCGACCGGGTACCCGGAAGCAAGCCCCATCGCCATGATAAAACCGCCGGCGCCGGGCACGCGGAAAAGCGGCCGCATCAGTGGATCGAACAGCGTGCCGAAAAAGTGAACGACACCCAGCCCCACCATCAATTCCGCGACGACAAGAAACGGGAGCAAGGCGGGAAACAGCACGTCGCGCCAGACGGCCATACCCGAGGAAGCTGCTTTCCAGGCTGCGACGGGTTCATGCAGGAAAAAAACCAGGAACCAGGCAGCTGCGGCGCCTGCAAGCGCGGCCGGGGCGGCGGCCGAGATCGTCCGCATCATCGACCGGAAAACCTCCCGTTTCGGACTACTTTCACCCTATTCGCGTCCGTCTGCAGACATGCTAAAATGATGCTTACAGGGGGTGGTCGGAACGGACACGCTTTATGACCGACTGGGCGGGGAGGAGACGATTCGCCGGCTGGTCGCGGCGTTTTACCCGAAAGTGAAGGCCGACCCGCTGCTCGGTCCGCTGTTTCCGGACGATTTGACGGAGATTATGGAGAAACAGTACCTTTTTTTGACGCAGTTTTTCGGCGGTCCGCCGCTTTATTCGGAGCGGTACGGCCATCCGATGATGCGGGCGCGACATTTGCGGTTTCCGATCGACCGCGCCCGTGCGGACGCGTGGCTGGCGTGCATGCGCCGCGCGATGGAAGAAAGCGGCGTGCCGGAACCGGCGCGGTCGGCGGCCATGGAACGGTTGCGCAGGGCTGCATATCATTTTATCAATTGTTAAACTTAGAACAAAGATACAGAAAGGCGGAAAAATTCCCATGGAAGGGTTGGATCCGCTCTATCCGTCCGCGGTCGAATGCTTGCAATGCGGCCATTCGTTCCAGACGATGCGCGTGCGGCCGAGTTTCAAGCGCGCGGTGCGCTCCGATCCCGATTTTTGCCTGTATTATAAGGACATCAACGCCGATTATTACGTTGTCCGCGTCTGTCCGAAATGCGGCTTCGCGTCGACGCCGAGCTTTTCGCCGGTGTTCAAGCCCGAGCAGAAGAAATTGTTTCAGGAACGAATCGGCAGCCGGTGGGGGGGCAAAGATTTTTCGGGAAAACGGACATGGAAGGACGCGCTGGAGGCGTACAAACTGGCGCTCGTCTGCGCCCAGATCAAGCAGGAGAACGATCGGCTGATCGCGGGATTGTTGCATCATATCGCTTGGCTCTATCGTGAAGTGAACGACGCCGAAAACGAAAAAAAGTATCTGGAATTCGCCCTCGAAGCGTACGTCCGCGCCTACCAAAACGACCGCGAGAGCGACCGCGACGCGAAGCTGATGTACCTGATCGGCGAGCTGAACCGGCGCCTCGGGCGTTACCATGAGGCCGCCCGCTGGTTTGCGCGCGTCATTCACGACAAGCGGATTACGGACGCCGCCATGATCCAGGCGAGCCGTCAGCAATGGGCCGCCATGCGCGAGGAGATGCTGCTTCGCGATATGAAGCCGCCCGAAGCGGCGGATGCGGCACCGTCGTAATCGGGCGGCTTTTGCTTTTTCGATTCGGTCAGATGCGGAAAACGGAGATCGTTCTCTGCAGCTGCGACACTTCGCGCGTCATCTGTTCGGCGACGTTCAACATGTCCGACACCGCACGGATCTGTTCGTTCATGGAGGCGGACACCTCTTGCGTGCCGGCGGCGGACTGTTCGGTGATGGCCGAAATGTTTTCCATCGTCGATGCGATATCGCGCGCGTATTGCAGCATTTTCTCGCCTTCTCGGGCGAACTGCTCGATTTCATCGCTGATGTAGCCGATGCTGGCGAAAATGCGCGTGAAGATCCCCTCCGTCTCGCGGATCAGCTGGACCTGCCGCTCGACGGCCGCTTCGTTCGCCTGCATACTGGCCAACGCTTCCTTGATGCCCTGTTCGATGGAGCGGACGAGGCCGAACACTTCTCGCGTCGACTGCGCCGCTTCTTCCGACAGCTTGCGGACTTCCTGCGCGACGACGGCGAAACCGCGGCCGTGCTCGCCTGCGCGTGCCGCCTCGATGGAGGCGTTCAGCGCGAGCAGGTTGGTCTGATCGGCGATTTCCGAAATCGTGCGCGTCACGGCGGAAATGCCGCCGGCCTGCTGGGCGAGCTTGCGGATCGTTTCGGAAACCGCCTTCGTCGCCGAGACGTTTTGCTGCACGCCCTCGGTCTGCTGGTTGACGGCTTTACGCCCCTGCTCGATCAGCGCCAGCATTTCCTGGGAGCGGGCCGACATCGCGCGCGAGGCGTCGGCGTATGTATGGATGCGTTTTTCGATTTCGCGAATGGCGTCCGATATGCGGACGACTTCTTCCGAAATCTGGTTGGCACCGGCGGCCAGCTCTCCGGCGGAAACCGCCGCTTGGTTGAGCACGTCTTTCAACGTTTCGTTGCGGTTGTATAGATGTCGACCGGTATCGGCTACCTGCTGGGTAATGCGGACCGTGTCGGTCAAAATCGCTTGAAGTTTTTGCGCCATGTCGTTCAGCGCGCGCGCCAATTGGCCGAGCGCGTCGGAAGAAGAGGCGTCCGCTCGCACCGTGAAATCGCCTTTGGCGACGGTAAACGCCAGGCGGGACAACGAGGAGACGGGCCCCAATAAAGCGTTTTCCAAAATGCGCGCCGCATAAAGTCCGACGGCGACTAAAACGAGCGACACGATAAGCGCCGCGACCGCTTTTCCCGTCCAGGCGCCGAACGCGATCAGGACGATCGCGGCGACCAGCAGCATGGCGCCCACTCCTGCGTACAGGCGCCCGCGGAACGTTCCGAGCCAAGCTACGAAGCTCTCCATCATCCGCCTACTCCTTCATGATCCGATTTCCTTCGTCTATTATACCATTGCGCCTCCAAGCGGTCTACGGCGATATGTTATAATCGGGCTGTAAAAGCACCGCAACAAAGCGGCGTCGCAGAAAGGGGTTTTTCGCCGATGGCGGCTTACGAATTTTTGTGCGATGTGACGGAGCAGACGACCACACGATTCGTGACGTTCGTGACGGAGCGAATGAACCGGTTCGATCTGGCGATCACGACGACCGGACAGTTTTACGGCAAAAAGCTCGTCACCAATCTTCAAAACGGTAAAACCGCTATCGTCGGTCCGGACGATTTGAAGGAACCGGGATATTTGTCCTATGCTTTTCAGATCAGCGAAGAAGAGGAGGAGGATCTACTTCCTTTTATGGAGGAAATTATAGGGTTTGTGGAATTCCCGGACATCTAACGGTATAAAGGTTCCCGCTTGCGCACATGCTGGAGATGCAAAGGAAGCGCGAGAGGGGGGCGAACCGTTGACCGATCGGCGCGACGATTTCGATTTGCCGGTGGAGCTGGCGACCGTCGAAGTCTGGCGAAACGAACGCGTTCCCGAAGAGTTCCCGGAAGGCCCGTACGGCGCGCCGGAACGCCCGGACCTTTCGACGGCCCGGGCAACGCGCGGGGCAGTTTCGGGTTCGGTCGGGGCGGGCGAGGCGCCCGGAGAAGGGCGACCGGAACAACGCCCGCATTTGCCGTTCGGCTATGCGGACCGCACGTTTCACGAAGGGATGGCCCGCGCTTATCCGGGCGAAGATCCGCGGCCGTTAATTGACGAGCGGCCCGATGCCTGACGCACGTTCGATCATCCCGTGGCTCCACGCCATCATCGCCGACAAAAACAGCGCGAGCCCCGCATAAAGAAGCCCGTATTGCCAACGTTTGCGTGCCGGCACGTCGTAGTACCGTTCGCTGACGAACGTTTCGCCTTCGATCAGAATGCGAACGTTCAGGCGTTCCGGCGCTTCTTTCGGCACGCGCTCGACGCCGACGACGCGGACGCGCCGGATCAGACACTGTTGGGAAAGCGCGATCGTTTCGTTTAGGCCGATTCCTTCCCAAACAAGCACGAGTTTTTGTTCGCCGTCCAGCGTCGAATACGTCAGCACGGGCAAGTCCCGCTGATGTTGTTCTCCCGGCAGTAACGCGGACCAAGCTGGAGATTTCCATTCTTCTCCCAGATCGACAGCCACTTGCACGACGGGTTGAAACGGTTGCCCGTGCTTTCGGCCGCGGATGTAAGTCTGAAACAGATTCCACGCGAACATCGCCCAGAAGATCATCAGCAGCCACCATCTGAGCGCAACGATGAGCCACAGGCCGAGGACGAGGCCGACGACCCAGAGCCAGCGCGTGACGGCGGTGACGATTCTTCCGCCGTCCAGCGGATGGACGGGCACCAGGTTGATCAGGTTGAGAAAAAAGCCCACATAGCCGAGCACGATCAACAGCGGAGCGTCGGCCATCCAGCCGGCGAGAAAGAGGAGCGTCGCACCGGCCGTGCCGAGCAGGGGACCGCCCATTGCGATATAAGCTTCGGTCTCGGCGTCGCGCGGGTGGCGTTTCATTGCGATGAACGCGCCGAGGAACGGCACGAACAGCGGCGCCGTGACGGGGAGGCCCTTTCTTTTTGCCGCCCAGACGTGGCCGAGTTCGTGGACGAAGAGAAGCAGCACGAAGCCGACGGAAAACGCGACGGGATAGACGAGCGCATACGCGCCCGCCGTGATCGCCATGCTGACGGCTGCCGACCCGAATTTGCTGAGCTTAAAGAGGGCCAAGAACGTTTTGCCCTTGGACAGCAGGGCCAAAAGCAGCGCTCCGATCGACCACCAATGTTTTTTACGGCTTGAGTTCGTTTTTTTCCGCATCGTGGGCCTCTCGTCCTTTCCCGTTGGCTTCGCCGAGCCGTCGAATCGCTTGTTCCATATCATCCGGAAGCGGGGCGCTGAACGAGATCGGCGCCCCCGTCGCGGGATGGATAAACTCGATTTGCGCCGCGTGAAGCGCCGTTCTCGCAATCAGGCCGGTTTGCTCGCCGTAAAGCGGGTCGCCGGCGATCGGACAACCGGCGTGAAACAGATGGACGCGAATCTGGTGCGTCCGCCCCGTCTCGGGAAAAGCTTCGACAAGCGCGAAGTCTTCGGCGAAATTCCGCACCAAGAGCACGCGCGTGATGCTGGGTGAACCGTCCGGCGTCACTTTACGCTTGCGCGGATCGTCGGGGTCGGGGCCGATCGGCGCTTCGATGACGATTTCCCCATGCGGCCATTTTCCCTGAACCAGGGCGATGTATCGTTTGCGCACTTGCCGGTTCGCCAGCTGTTCCGACAAAGCGCGGTGGGCATACGCGTTTTTGGCGATTACGACGATTCCGGACGTGTCGCGATCGAGTCGATGCGCAGGCCTGAAACGGCAAATTTCGCCGTGTTGCGCCCAATGATGGATGACGGCGTTGGCCAGCGTCCCGGAATGTTGCCCGAGCGTCGGATGGACGAGCATGCCGGGCGGTTTGTCGACGACCAGTAAATGGTCGTCTTCATACAAAATGTTGAGAGCCATCGGTTCCGGCCGGATGCGTTCGGACGTCTCGACGGCCATCCGGATTTCGACGACGTCCCCTGCGCGCACCGGTTCGTCGACGCGTCTGCGCACGCCGTTGACGGTAATGCCGAGTTCGGTCCTTTTCAAGCGGACGAGCAGCCGCCGAGAACAACGAAGACGCCGACGAAGCACGGCGCGGACGGGCCATCCGTCTTCGTCGGCGGTGACGACATACCGGAGCGGTGCGTAGTATTGCGTCGCTTCGGTCAAGGCCGCGATCCTCCCGTGTTCGGTCGGTTTGCGCGGACGAACGGCCGACGATTCGCCGTCGTTCCGTCACCATCATAACACATCGGCGCAAGCTCTCCCAAATGCCGAAAACGTCGCGCATGAAGACATCGAGAAAATCGGTCGGCCGACGCAGAGCGGTGTCGCGAAGGGGCGTCAAGTCTTTCCGGTATGTAGAAGATTGGCCAGGTTGTAGTTGGACTCGAACACGATGCTGGCGTGCAGCACGTTTTGCTTGAGGCGAAAATCGATCTGGATTTCGCCGTGCGTCCACCCTCTGCGGTGTTTCAGGGCTTCGATGACCATAAGCCGGAAAGCGTCCTGGTGCCGCTGCGACAGCCCCGGCGAGGAATCGGGAATAATCTTTCCGTTTTTAGGTATAATCGGCAAATGACGGATGCCGAATTTGCCGATCGTGTTGTTGCGGATGTGAATGAACAGGGTTCCGCTTGAGACGGCGGAAAGTTCGTCCCGGATTTCCCGGAAAACGAGGTCCAGCTGCCGGGAAAGCGGCATTGGATGAGGATTTGGAATTGGATTCATGATCTTTTCCTCCTTCGCACGGCGGCAAAGCCGTATATTGAAAAATAGGATTCGTCTAACATTATATTAGGAATGATGGTGCATGACAACTGTTTGACGACCATTTATGACGTGTTTCGACAGAAATGATTCTTTAGACCTAGTCCCGAAGTCCTAGATTTGTCGACGGCGAAGCCGGCGGCTGGTGGTCGGATCGGCGTATTTTAAGGTGATGGCCCGCTCGGCGGGAGTCGAGTCGTTTCGACGGCGGGTATGCATGAAAACAAAAAACACCGATCGGACCCGCCGCCGTTTTACCTTAGATGAAACAGCGACGCTTCCGAACGGTGCTTCCGCTCTTTGGCTGTTATTCTAACCGATTGTGCGGACAAAGTCAAGAGTGGGGATGAAGGTATCCGGGGGAAAAAAGAAAATGGTCTTGCGTTTTTCTGCGACATCGGATAAAATGGTTATCAGACGGAAGCACCGCTTCTTGCGGGGAATGCCCCGCGTAAGAAGCGGTTTTTTGTTTGCGGCGGCCGTCGATCGCCGTTCGGCCGCGACGGTGGAGGAGGCGACGATAAGCCGATCCGACGGCGTATTCCAATAAAAGTTCATCGAAATTTGGGCAGCAAGGAAGCACCTTGGAGACAAGAGGCTTTCTTGCTGCCTTTTTTATCAAGCTAAATTCAAATCGAAGCAAGGAGGATGCGACGTGGAGCTCTTGTTTTGCACGACTTACAGGAAACCGGAGGAAACGGGGACGGACGCGACCGTACGGTTGGAGGTGAGGAAGAAAGACGGGAGATGGGAGGCGCGTTGGAGCGGCGGATCGCCGGAGATGGACGGATTGTCTCCCGATATTTACAAAGGCGATTCGTCGGAAGAGCTGGCCGAATCGTTACGCGGCTGGATGCGCGCGATGCGAAGCCGCGGATTCGTGTCGGCGACGGAAGAATGGTTCGGGCGGAGGAGCGGTCCGAACCGGAGGGAAGCCGTCTTGCTTTCTTACGCGGCCAGACATAGCAATGAGTCGTGTCTGCGGCTGTTGAAGGCTTGGAGGCGCGGACGTGCGGCACAAGAACGCAAACCGGCGTTTATGGTGGCGACCAATGGAATGCTGGAAGCGGCGGCGGCGTTTTTGCCGCAGACCGAGGACGAACTCGGACAGTTGCCCGGCTTTTCGGCGCGAAAAGTACGGGAATACGGCAAAGAAGTTTTGGAAATTACGTCCCAGTTTCGCCGGCAGACCGATTTTCCGCTCGATTGGGTCGAACGGTTGGTTGACGAAGGGGAAGTTCAGGCGTTTCTCGACGAACGGCGGCGCAAGGCGGAGGAGGCGCGCTCTCGGCGCGAGGCGTTGCGCGAATCAATCCTTGAGGCGGCCGAAGCGGGATTGCGTCTGGAGAAAGAAGAGGAAGCCTTCGAACGTTTCGGCGTACCGCTGCGGCGGTTGCTGGAGGCGATGGAGGCGATGGAGCGGGAGGGATTCCGCGTCTATCCGCTCGTCGAGAGACTGGCGGAAGCGGTGCCCGAGCCGGAGAGGCGACGCATCTTAGAGACGATGGAAGCATGCGGGGACCGCTATCTAAAACCGATTTTAGAATCGGTTTATTCTGCCGCGGAACTGAAGGGACGACCGCTTGGGGAATGGTACGACAGGCTCCGGCTGTTGCGGTTCATCCGTCGGTACAAGAAGGACACGTAAGTACCCGTTCGACGAAATATTTTTTCGAGAAAGCGGGTCCGATGGCCGCCGCCTGTCCGTCTGGCTGCCGGATCATTGCGCGAAGCGGCGGCCGTCAGATCCAGTCTTTTTTCTTGAAAAGCCAGAGCAACGACAGGGCGACCGCAACCATCACGCCGAGCACGGCATAGTAGCCGTATTTCATATGCAATTCCGGCATATGATCGAAATTCATGCCGTAGATGCCGGTGATGACCGTCAGCGGCATGAAAATGGTGGTGATCGCCGTAAAGACGCGCATGATTTCGTTCGCCCGGTTGGCCACGTTCAGCTGATACGCTTCCCGAAGGTTGCCGATCAGGTCGCGGAACGTGTCGAACGTTTCGGATATTTTCACGGCGTTTTCGTAAATGTCGCCGAAATATTTGCGCAACTGCTCGCGGATCAGCTTCAGGTCTTTCCGGCTGAGCGCCCAGACGAGTTCGCGCTGCGGTCCGAGCGTTTTCTTGAGCCACAAAATTTCGCTCCGCAGGCCGATGATTTCGTTCAGGTGCGATTTCTTCGTGTGAATCACGATGTCTTCTTCCAGTTTTTCGATTTTCGCCTCAATGCGGTCGCCTACAACAAAGTAATTGTCAATAACCAAGTCAACAAGATAATATAGGAAATAGTCTGGTGAATTTACTTTTTCTTGAAGAAGAATCGGTTTGATCGTCCGCAGCTCGTTGATTTTTTGACGCGTTACCGTGATGATGAGATGTTGGAACAAAAACAGGTTAAGCGCCCGCAAATAAATTTCTTCGTCGTCGAAACGGATGCTGTTGATGACGATAAAATAGTGGTTGTCGTAAATTTCGAGTTTCGGCCGTTGTTCCTCCTCGGACAGCGTATCTTCGACCGCCAGTTCGTGGAGGTTGAACGTCTGCTGCAACTGGGGGACGTCCTCGATGTCGGCCTCGATCCAATAAAAACCGTACTCCGGCGGGGTCAACGTGTCTTCCAGGCGTCCGACAGTGGAAAAAACGCCGTCTTGAACCAGCCGTATTTTCATAGGGTTTCGCTCCTTCAATCCGGGTTTTGGAAATGAAAACCGCGGAAACGGCCGGTGTTCGTCCTTTACGGCGCCGGACGCGCGGACGGCCGTCCGATCGACGGCGCCCGCAGCCGACTGTTCCCGCGAAGGTCCGGTTGTTCGGGGCGGCACGATCGGTCGCCGTCCATCGTCGCCGTCACTCCTTTCACGGAAAAGTCCGCAAACCTAAGTATAGCGCCATCGCGACGGCCGAACAAGGGTCAAACGCATCTTGAACCAGTCGATCTCCGTCGCGAAACCGGAGGTTCGGGCTGGCGTTTTTGCCGACGACGCATCTTCCCCTTGACGCTGCCCGGATTTTTCGATACGATTAACTACAACGTCTTCCACAACCGCATACGACGCATCGCAAGACTCTTATCGAGAGCAGGCGGAGGGACTAGCCCGATGAAGCCCGGCAACCGGCGCCGCCCTGGCAAGGCGTCGCACGGTGCTAAATCTTGCAGGAGCGTGCCGCTTCTGAGAGATGAGAGAGGATGTGTGCCGACGGCCGAAGCCTTTCTCGTTCGAGGAAGGCTTTCTTTCATGAACAAGGGAGCGAAACCGGTCACCGTTCGCCCGACGTGAGCCGTTTTTCGCGAGACAAGGAGGGAACCGACATGCCGATCAAAATTCCGGACAACTTGCCGGCCAAAGAAGTGCTCGTCAACGAAAACATTTTCGTCATGGACGAGACGGTGGCTTATCATCAGGACATTCGCCCCTTGCGCATCGCGATTCTGAACCTGATGCCGACGAAGGAGACGACGGAGACGCAGCTTTTGCGGCTGCTCGGCAATACGCCGCTGCAAGTCGAGGTCGTGTTGCTTCATCCCAAGACGCACGTGTCGAAAAACACGTCGGCGGAACATCTCGCCGCGTTTTATAAAACGTTCGACGACGTCCGCGACGAATGTTTCGACGGTCTCATCATCACCGGCGCTCCGGTCGAGCATATGCCGTTCGAGGAAGTCAATTACTGGCGCGAGCTGCAGGAGATCATGGACTGGGCCGATGACGTGGTGACGAGCACGCTGTACATCTGCTGGGGCGCGCAGGCGGGGCTGTACCACCATTTCGGCATTCCGAAATATCCGCTGCCGGCCAAAATGTTCGGCGTTTTCCCGCATTACGTGACGAAGCCGAACGTGAAGCTGCTGCGCGGTTTCGACGAGGTGTTCTACGTGCCGCAGTCCCGCCACACCGAGATCCGTCGGGAAGACATCGAGCGCGTGCCGGAGTTGGAGATTTTGTCCGAATCGCCGGAAGCGGGCGTCTACATCGTGGCGACGAAGGACGGCAAGCACATTTTCGTGACCGGCCATTCCGAATACGACGCCTGCACGCTGCAGTGGGAATACGAGCGCGACAAGGCGAAAGGATTGGACATCGCCGTTCCGAAAAACTATTTTCCCGACGACGATCCGACTCGAAAGCCGATCGTCGTCTGGCGCGCGCACGCGAATTTGCTGTTTTCCAACTGGCTGAACTACTACGTTTACCAGGAAATGCCCGGCGACCCCGACGAGGCGCGGCGGCGCCGGATGACGTTGTCGAATTCGTGAAGGGAAGGGAGTAGGCGGGATGAGGATCGAGAGCCGGCTGGCGCAGATCGGTTCGCAGGCCGAACCGGTGACGGGGGCGGTCAGTTTCCCGATCTACAACGCGACGGCGTTCCGCCATCCGCGGCTCGGGCAAAGCACGGGGTTCGACTATTCGCGGACGAAAAACCCGACGCGGGCGGTGCTGGAGGCGGCGATCGCCGACCTGGAATCCGGCGACGCCGGGTTCGCCTGCAGCACGGGCATGGCGGCGCTGCAGACGATTTTCGCGCTGTTTTCGCAGGGCGACCATTTGCTTGTTTCGCTTGATCTGTACGGCGGGACGTACCGGTTGCTGGAACAGGTGATGAGCCGGTTCGGGTTGAGCGCAACGTATGTGGACACGAACGATCTCGACGCGCTGGAGGCGAACCGACGCGCGGAGACGAAAGCTGTGCTGGTGGAGACGCCGACGAATCCGCTTATGATGATCACCGATCTGCGCAAGGTGTCGGCGTGGGCGAAGAAGCACGGGCTTCTGACGATCGTCGACAATACGCTTTTGACGCCGTTTTTCCAGCGGCCGATCGAGCTGGGCGCGGACATCGTCATCCACAGCGCGACGAAATATTTGGGCGGCCACAACGACGTACTCGCCGGGCTGATCGTGACGAAGGGCAAAGAGCTGTCGGAGCGGATGGCGTTTCTGCACAATTCGATCGGCGCGGTGCTCGGCGCGCAGGACAGCTGGTTGCTCATGCGCGGGATGAAGACGCTTGCCGTGCGAATGGAGCGTCATCAGTACAACGCGACGAGGTTGGCCGAGTTTTTGCGGTCGCATCCGATGGTGGAGCGGGTTTACTATCCGGGATTGCCGGACCACCCCGGGTATGAGATCCAGAAATCGCAGTCGTCCGGAAATACGGGCATTTTTTCGTTTAAGGTGACGGATGCGCGGTATGTGGAGCCAATTTTGCGCCATATCCGGCTGATCGCGTTCGCGGAAAGCCTGGGCGGCGTCGAGTCGCTGATGACGTACCCGGCCGTGCAGACGCATGCCGACATTCCGGAGGAAATCCGGCGGCGCGTTGGCGTCGACGACCGGCTTTTGCGACTGTCGGCGGGTATCGAGCATGTGGAGGATTTGATCGCGGACTTGTCGCAGGCGTTCGAAAAGGCACGAGCCGAAGTCGACGGCGCGCGGTGAGCGGCGTGCGGTCCGTCCGCGCCGCGACTGGTCGTTTCGGGATGCGTTCCGGCGCGGGATGTGATACGATCGAGGCGGGGGAGGGAAAATCCGATGAGCCGCATCGACGCCATTCTCGACCGGGCGCTGGCCGGAGAACGCCTCGGCCTGGAAGACGGCCTGGCGCTGTTTGAGTCGGACGAGATTGAAAAGATCGGGCACGCCGCCAACAAGCGGATGTTGCAGCTTCATCCCGAACCGATCGCGACGTTCGTCGTCGGCCGCAACATCAATTATACGAACGTTTGCGACGTGCATTGCAGGTTTTGCGCGTTTTACCGGCCGCCGGGCTCAAAAGAGGGGTACGTGCTGCCGAACGAGGTTATTTTCCGCAAAATCCAGGAGACCGTCGACGTCGGCGGTACGGAGATCCTGATGCAGGGCGGCGTCAATCCCGACCTGCCGTTTTCGTATTATTTGGACTTGTTGCGGGAGATCAAGCGGCGGTTTCCCGGCATCACGATGCATTCGTTCTCGGTGTCGGAAATCCGGCGTATGTCGGAATTGTCCGGGTTGTCGCTCGAGGAGACGATCCGGCAGCTGAAGGAGGCGGGGCTTGATTCGCTGCCCGGCGCCGGCGCCGAAATTCTCGACGACCGCACGCGCATGCGCATCAGCCGCCGCAAGGGCTCGTGGAAAGACTGGATCGAGACGATGAAAACGGCGCACCGCGTCGGGCTCAACACGACGGCGACGATGGTGATCGGTTTCGGCGAGACGAACGAGGAGCGCGTGCTGCACCTTCTGCGGCTGCGCGAGGCGCAGGACGAGTGCATCCGCAACCGATATCCGTCGGCGGGGTTTCTCGCGTTCATCGTCTGGACGTTTCAGCCCGACAACACACGTCTGCCGCGGCCGCGGCTCGGTCCTGAGGAATACCTGAAGACGCTGGCGATCGCACGCCTCATGCTGGATAACATTCCAAACTTCCAAACTTCCTGGGTGACGATGGGGCCGGAAGTCGGCAAACTGTCGCTGCATTACGGCTGCAACGATTTCGGCAGCACGATGATGGAGGAAAACGTCGTATCGGCCGCCGGCACGACGTACAAGGTCAACATCGAACTGATCGTCCGTCTCATCCGGGAAGCCGGTAAAATCCCCGCACAGCGCAACACGCGGTACGAAATTTTGCGGGTGTTCGACGAACATACGCCGATTGAACGCGATTTTGCATACGCGGACAATGCCGACATATACTAAATCGCAGCGGAATTTTTCGTGGTTACGGCCGCCGTTGAAGGAGAACGTTTTGGCGGGGAGTTGGGAGGATGCGGTTGCTCAGCGTGACCGCCCGGGGAGTCGCCTGGGGGCATCTCAACGGCTTGCGCGATCGGCTGGAAAGTCGGTTTGCCGACGGCGAGTTCCGCGTGCAGTGGCGGCGGAAAAAAGACGGCGACGAGACGGTCGCGCTGAGCGGCCGAAAACCGTTGGACGACGTGTTGCTCGACGAAATCGCCGAATGTTTGACCGACTTCATCGTTTGCGATCTGGAACCGGTACTGCTGCGGGATGCGTTGAGAAGCGAACGCGGCGGCAGCGTCGACGCGTTCAACGTCGAGACGGTGATGGCGTTTTGCAAACGGGCGCTGGACAGGCTTCGCCCGGGGCGTAGGGAAGAGATCGGTCGGGTGGCGAGAACGTATCTCGGCGAGGAGCGAAAGATGCAGATGGAAGGTTTTCTCGTCTTCCGCCTCCGCGATTACATGACCGACGTGTTTACGGCCGTGCTGAACGGATGGGAGCATTACCAGGCGTATAAAATGTACCATGATTTCATTACCGCACTGAAATTGATTATGTTTTTGCGCCCGCCGCGGACGCCGCTCGTCCATTTGTTCCGGCTGGAAAACGGCGAGTTCGTGCTGGTCGACAAAAAAGGCGCGCCGATCAAGCCGAAAGCCGGACGCCCGGCGCTTTCGGTCGTCCGCGCAGTCGACGCTGGGGGCGATGCCGGCGGGCGACCCGAGGCGAAGCCCAGCGGGGGCGTCGGGCAGGACGATTCAGACGAAGAAGATTTGCGGTTTGTCGGCGTTCAGGACAGGTTGGTCAGCACGCTGATGGAAGTATCTCCGGAAAAGATTCGCATTCACGTACCGAAACCGGACTGGTCGAAGCCGGAGCTTGTGTTCTGGGACGAAGACTCCTCGGACGAGACGCTGCTCAGGACGATTCACCACGTATTCGGATCCCGCGTCGAATGGTGCGGCGGGTGCCCGCTTGACAACACGCCGTTTTCCGGTATAATTTCGGAGAGCGGAAGCCCGGACGGCGCGCCGCGGAAGGCGAAGAAACGCGGGCGCGGACGAGGATCGACATAGGCCCGTCCCTGGGGAAAGGGACGGGCTTTTTCGGTTTTTCCGGAAGGAGGCATGCGGGGTGACGAACATACGCGTGACGTTGCCGGACGGCTCGAGCCGGGAGTTCGAAGCGGGCGTCACGGCGGCCGAGGTCGCCGAGGCGATCGGCCGGAAGCTGGCGAAAGACGCCGTCGCCGCCGTCGTCGACGGCCGGCTCGTCGATCTGTCCCACCGGCTCGATCGCGACGCGTCGGTGCGCATTTTGACGGCCGATACGCCCGAAGGGTTGGCGGTGCTGCGGCACAGCGCGGCCCACTTGACGGCGCAGGCGGTCAAACGCTTATTTGGGCCGGAGAACGTCCGGCTCGGCGTCGGACCGGTCATCGAGGACGGTTTTTATTACGATATCGACGTCGATCGGCCGATTTCTTCCGAGGACCTGGAAGCGATCGAACGCGAAATGGCCAGGATTGTCGAGGAAAATTTGCCCGTCGTCCGAAAGGAAGTGTCGCGCGACGAGGCGATCCGGCTCTACCGGGAAGCCGGTGATCCGCTGAAGCTCGAGTTGATCGACGACATTCCCGAAGGCGAGACGATCTCGATTTACGAGCAGGGCGAGTTTTTCGACCTGTGTCGGGGGCCGCACGTGCCGTCGACGGGAAAAATCCGGGCGTTCAAGCTGCTCAGCGTGGCGGGGGCGTATTGGCGCGGCGATTCGCGCAACAAGATGCTACAGCGCATTTACGGCACGGCGTTTGCGCGGCGAGAGGAGCTGGAGGAATATTTGCGGCTGCTGGAAGAAGCGAAAAAACGCGACCATCGCCGGCTCGGCAGGGATCTGAAAATTTTTACGTTTTCCAAAGAAGTCGGACAAGGCTTGCCGCTCTGGCTGCCGCGGGGCGCCAAGCTGCGGCGCATCATGGAGCGCTATATCGTCGACCGGGAGGAAAAGCTCGGCTACCTGCACGTCTACACGCCGGTGCTCGCCAGCGTCGAATTGTACAAGACGTCCGGCCATTGGGATCATTACCATGAAAATATGTTTCCGACGATGTCGCTCGACAACGAAGAGCTGGTGCTGCGGCCGATGAATTGTCCGCACCATATGATGGTGTACAAGAGCGAGCTGCGCAGTTACCGCGATCTCCCCTTACGCATCGCCGAGCTCGGTACGATGCATCGGTACGAGATGTCCGGAGCGCTGACGGGGCTGCACCGCGTCCGTGCGATGACGCTGAACGACGCCCATATTTTCTGCCGTCCGGATCAGATCAAGGAAGAGTTTGCGCGCGTCGTTCAGCTGATTCTGGAAGTTTACAAGGATTTCGGAATTACGGACTACCGATTCCGGCTGTCGTACCGTGATCCGAACGACCGCGAGAAATATTACCCCGACGACGCGATGTGGGAGATGTCGCAGCGCATGTTGCGGGAAGTCGTCGAGGAGCTCGGCCTGCCGTTTTACGAGGCGGAAGGCGAAGCGGCGTTTTACGGCCCGAAGCTCGACGTGCAGATCCGTACGGCGCTTAAAAAGGAAGAAACGCTGTCGACGGCGCAGCTCGATTTTCTGCTGCCGGAGCGGTTCGGTCTGGAGTACGTCGGGGAAGACGGCAAAAAGCATCGTCCGGTTGTCATCCATCGCAGCATCATCAGCACGATGGAGCGGATGACGGCGTTTCTGCTTGAGCATTACGCCGGCGCGCTGCCGACGTGGCTTTCGCCCGTCCAGGCGCGCGTGCTGCCGGTTTCGCCGGAACACGACGGCGCGTATGCGGAGCGCGTGACCGCCGATTTGCGGGAGGCGGGCATCCGTGCGGAAGCCGACCTGCGCAACGAAAAACTCGGCTACCGCATCCGTGAAGCGCAGTTGGAAAAGATTCCGTATATGATCGTCGTCGGCACCCAAGAGCGGCAAAACGGCACGGTCTCCGTCCGCAGGCGCGGCGAGGGAGATCTCGGCGCCAAATCGATCGGCGAACTGATCGCGATGATCCGGGAGGAAATCGGCGATCGTCCGCTCGGGTGAAACGTATAATTTTGGGAATGATGGGCATCCTTCCTTAACGGGAGGCGATGCCCGTTCATGTTTTTACGCGTATGCGCGTGGTGGCTTGCGATCTGGTTCGCGTTTTCGGCGTGGGCCGCTCCGCCGGCCGTGTTGGCGCCCGGAGACGGACGGGAGCCGGAGGCGGGCGTACCGCAGGCGGCGTCGGGAATCAACCGAGCCGCGTCCGCAGCCGCTGGGGCGCCCGTACCGGCGGCGACGCCTGCGCCGGCGTCTCCGACGAAGGCGCGCGCGCCTGTATCGACGCCCGCACCCGCCGCAGCCGCGTCGAATGTCGCGCCGGTCTCCGCATCCGCGGCCGCTTCAATGGCGTTGAGCGCTGCGGACTGGATGGAACGCAACAAGCGCGCGCCGTCGTTTCATAGTCCCGACCAATTGCGGCAGTGCCGGCGCGTCGTCGTCACGGCGACCGGCTACTACGCCGGGCCGGAATCGACCGGCAAGCGTCCGGGTGATCCCGGTTACGGCATCACGTTTTCCGGCGTCAGAGCGCGCAGGGACGTCTACTCCACGATCGCGGCCGATCCGGCGCTGTTTCCGATCGGCACGGAACTGTACGTTCCCGGTTACGGCTACGCGGTCGTGGCCGATACCGGATCGTCCGTCAAAGGGCATGTGATCGACCTATATTTCGAACGGAAAGATCAGATTTACCGGGAATGGGGCAAACGCCGCGTCGAAGTCCTCGTGCTTCGGCTCGGCGACGGCAAATTGACGGAAGAGAAAATGAACCGGTACAACGACCTCGGCGGCCGGAGGGAAGTCGCTTCCCCCGGCTGCTTTTGATTTTCATAAAATCCCCGCCTTCAGGGAACATTGAGAAAAGACACCTGAAGCGGGAGGACTCCTGGATGTCGGATGTGGAAAGTCTGCGGCGACAGGCGCGCGAGCTGGCACTTCGCCACGACGTGCTCGCGTCCCGGCGTTCGGCTTGCCGGCTCCGGCGTGAATTCGCCGCGGATGTTGTAAGGCTGAGAAAGCATATCGACGTTTTGCGGCAAACGGACGCGGCCTGTTCCCAGCCTGCCGAGGAGTGGCTGTTGGACAACGCCGAATTCGTCGAAGAACAGATTCTGGCCGTCCGCGACGCCTTGTCGGACGATTTGCTGAGACAGCTGCCCGTTTTGCGCGGCACCGGCGAACTGCGCGTCATGTCCCTCTGCGAACATTATCTTGTCGCTTCCGATGGTCTTGTCGATGAAAAGACATGGTTTTCGTGGCTGGACGCGTACCAGGAAGCGTCGGTGCTGTCGCTCGCCGAAACATGGGCGTTGCCCTTCGTCATGCGGGCGGCGCTCGTCCGCCGGCTTGCCGACCTGGCGGCGAACGTGCGGGAGCGAAGAGAAATTTGCGCGCAAGTCGACCGGATTTTGGCGTCCGTCGGAACTCCACCCCGGCCGGAGTCGCTCAGCCGTGCGCTGGAGGAGGCCGGCGTCGCTGTCCCGCTGTCCGCGCCGTGGGTCGTCCATCTCGTCGGCCACCTTCGCGAACGGATGGAAGACGCGGAAGAACTTCGGGCCTGGCTCCGTTGCGAAACGGAAACGTTCATGCTGCCGAAAGCGGACGGATGCGAGCACGCCGATCCGCTGCGAAACATCATGACGTACGAATACCAGCTTCAGGCCGGATTCCAGACGACGGCCGCAAATTTGATCGGTTCGCTGCGGCTTCTTGAGCGCCAGGACTGGAGGGAATGGTTCGAGCGGTGTTCCGTCGTGGAGCGGTTGTTGCGGACGGAAGCGGCCGATACATATGCGCGGCTCGACTTTGAAAGCCGGGATGTGCTCAGGCGGCGCGTGGAACGGCTTGCACGGCGGTTGCGCGTCCCGGAAACGCTGGTCGCCCAGAAAGCCGTCGAATTGGCGAAACGCGAAACGCCCGATGCGCTCCGGCCGGACGAGTTACCTCGTTCGGCGTTTGTCTCCTATTACCTGCTCGAGCCGGCGGGTGTACGGCTGCTGAAGCAGGCGCTCCGAGCATGCTGGCGGACGCGGCGGCTGACCGGTGTCGGAAGGTGGAACCGAAGCTGCCGCACCTATTTCGGTGTTTTGGCGGCGGTGTTCGGCTTGTTTTGGATTGGCGCCGCGCGGCTTATCAACGGAGGCGCCGTTTGGACGCCCGGCGAATGGGCGGTCGCCCTGCTTGCATTGGCGCTTCCCGCTTCCGAATGGGCGGTGACGACGGTACACGGGGCGATCAAGCGCTGTTTTCGGCCTATGCCGTTGCTTCGTTACGATTTTTCAGAAGGTGTGCCGCCGGAAGCGACGACGATGGTCGTCATTCCCGTCATCTGGTCGTCCGCGGACGACGTTCGCGAGACGGCCGAACGGCTCGAACTGCACCATCTGGCGACGAGGGATGCGAACGTCCATTACGCCATGCTCGGCGATTTCGCGGACGCAGAGGCGGAGACCGAACCGAAAGATGCGGCGATCGTCGAGGCGGCTCGTCAAGCCGTCGAAGAGCTGAACCGCAAGTACGCCGCCCCCGGTGGATCGACCTTTCATCTGTTTTTGCGCAAACGCACGTGGAACCCGAAAGAAAACGTCTGGATGGGCTGGGAACGCAAGCGCGGCAAGTTGGTCGAATTCGTCGAGCTGTTGCGCGGCAAAACGGACACCGGCTTTGTGTGGACGATCGGCGACGCTTCGGTATGGCCCCGCGTCCGGTACGTGATAACACTCGACGCGGATACGGAGCTGCCGATGGGTGCCGCGCGCCGAATGATCGGTGCGATGCATCTGCCGTTTAACCGTCCGCGGCTTAATCCGTCGCAAACGCGTGTCGTCGAGGGATACGGCGTTTTGCAGCCGCGCGTGTCCGTCCGGTACGAGTCGGTAACGCGAACGCGCCTTGTCCGTTTCTGGACGGGGGATCCGGGCGTCGACGCCTACGCGTTTGCGGTTTCCGACCCGTATCAGGACGGTTTTGCGGAAGGAATGTTTGCGGGAAAAGGCATTTTCGACGTGGACGCGTTCGCCCGGGTGCTGTGCGACCGGATCCCGGAAAACCGCGTGCTCAGCCACGACTTGCTGGAGGGCGGTTTTTTGCGCGCCGGGCTGCTGTCGGACGTCGAGCTCGTCGACGAACATCCGGCTACATTTTACGCGTATCAGCGGCGGCTGCATCGTTGGGTGCGCGGCGACTGGCAGCTCGTCTACTGGCTGGCGCCGCGTACGGCCGACCGGTACGGCAGGCGGCGGCGCGTCGACCTCGGCGCTCTGACGCGCTGGCAAATCGTCGACAATTTGCGGCGCAGCCTCGTCGCCCCTTCCTTGTATGCGCTCGTGTTGTTCGGAACGGCCGGATTGCCGGGAACGACCGCGGCCTGGTGGGCGGCGGCCGTCGCGACGGCGCTGCTGCCGGGATGGCGGATGCTCGCGGCGTTCGGAAGCCGGCATTTTCATCTGCGCCGGTTGTGGACCGCATTCGGTCAGGGAATAATCCAGGCGGCCGTTTTGCCGTTTCAGACGGCGCTGATGGCGGACGCCGTCGGAAGGACGTTGTACCGGATGACCGTTTCCCGCCGGCGGCTGCTCGAATGGGTCTGTTCGGCGGAAGTTGAACGCAGGAGCAAAAACGGAAAACCGCCCGTCGTCATGATGCGGACGGCCGGTTACGTTCTGGCCGCGTTGCCGGCGGCGGCGGGTCTGCTGACGGACTCGCCGGCGACGGCGGCCGCTTTCGCGGTTTCTCTCCTCTGGTCGGCCGCTCCCCTCGGCATCCGGTGGCTGGAACGGCCCGTCGGGGAAGAAAACATTCCGCTGACGGCGGAGGAACGGCAGTGGCTCGAACGTCTGGCGCGCCAGATCTGGACGTTTTTCGAGCGTTTTGTCGGCGAAGAGGACCACTGGTTGGTTCCCGACAACGTGCAGGTCGACCCGCCGAACGGCGTCGCGCACAGGACGTCGCCGACGAACGTCGGTCTTCAACTAGCGTGCGTTTTAGCGGCCCGTGATTTCGGATGGATCGGGACGCCGGATTTAATAGAATATTTAGATAAGACAATCAGCACAGTCGAAAAACTAGAAAAATGGAACGGTCATTTGTACAACTGGTACGACACGACGACGCTCCGACCGCTGTCCCCGCCGTACGTGTCGACGGTCGATTCCGGCAATTTCGTCGTTTGTCTCATTGCAGTCAAGGAAGGGTTAAAGGAATGGCTGGAGGCGGACGCAGCCGGCTTGAACGAAAGCGTCGCCGAACGGGGACGTTCGCTCGTGAAGCGGATGGAGGCGATCGTCGCGGCGACCGACTTCCGGCCGCTGTACGACCGGAAAGCGAGGCTGTTCAGCCTCGGATTTCGGTCCGACGTCAACGAGCGCGATTCGGTGCTCTACGACTTGCTGGCGTCGGAGGCGCGGCAGGCGAGTTTCGCCGCGATCGCGCTCGGACAAATTCCGCCGGAGCATTGGCGCGTACTCGGGCGAACGATGGCTCCGGCCGGCGGCACGCCGACGCTGCTTTCCTGGTCGGGCACCATGTTTGAGTATTTGATGCCGACGCTCCTCATGCGCCATTACCGCGACTCCTTGCTTGACTACGCCTGCCGGGGCGCCGTTCGGCAGCAGATCGCGTATGCGCGCAGACGGGGCGTGCCGTTCGGCATTTCGGAGTCGGCCTATTACGCATTCGATTTCCGGATGAACTACCAGTACCGGGCGTTCGGGGTGCCGGAGCTCGGGTTTAAACGCGGACTCGAACACGATCTGGTCGTGGCGCCGTATGCGACGATTCTGGCGTTGCCTTACGCGCCGCGCGCGGCGGTCGAATCGCTTCGCCGTCTGGAAGCGATCGGCGCCCGCGGCGAATTCGGTTTTTACGACGCGGTCGATTTTACGCCGGACCGGCTGCCCGACCGTGCGTCCTGCGCCGTCGTGCGGACGTTCATGGCGCACCATCAGGGGATGAGTCTTCTGGCGTTGGCCAACCTGCTTTCGCCGTACCGGCTGCCCGATCGGTTCCACCGCGACACACGCGTCCGGGCGGCCGAGCTGTTGCTGAAGGAACGGATGCCCGATCGTCCCGCCCTTTTGAAGCGACAGCTGGAGGAAAACGAGCTTCCGCCGGAAAGGCGCGCGGCTTCGACGGAAATGCCGGTCCGCGTCTTCGAAACGCCGCATACGCCGTTGCCCGAAGTGTGCGTGCTTTCGGGCGGCGCGTATACCGTCGTCGTCACCGCTTCCGGCTCCGGTTTCAGCCGCTTCGAAGGGCTGGCGGTGACGCGATGGCGCGGCGATCCGACTGCGGACGACTGGGGAACTTTTTTCTACATTCGGGACGTTGCGACCGGCGCGGTCTGGTCGCCGACGTTTCAGCCTTGCCGGACGGAAATCGACGATTTCCGCGCGGAATTTTCGCCCGCCTGCGCCGTTTTCACCGGCGTTGCGCACGGCGTTCGGTCGCGGCTCGACATTTGCGTTTCGCCGGACGTGCAGGCGGAAGTGAGGCGGCTGACGCTGGCGAATGTCGGGACGGAGCCGCGCGAGCTGGAGGTGACGACGTATCAGGAGATCGTCCTTGCCTCTCCTGCTGCCGAATCGGCACACCCGGCTTTTGCAAAACTGTTCGTCGAAACGATGTTCGATGTCGAGCACGAGTGCCTTCTTGCGCGCCGCCGGCCGAGAACGCCGGAAGAACACCCGGTTTGGGCGGTTCACACGCTGTCGGTCGAGTCGGACGAAGCGGCGGGCGCCGTTTCCGCAGAGTCTGGGCCGGCGGAGTTTGAAACCGACCGTATTCGGTTCATCGGGCGCGGATGTCCGCCGGCTTGTCCGCAGGGTGTACGCGGTCCGCTGTCGGCAAGCGTCGGAGCGGTCGCCGATCCCGCTTTCGTCATGCGGCGCCGCGTCGTCGTTCCGCCGGGAGGCCGGGTGGTGCTGGTCGCCGTGACCGGCGTGTCGGACGCGAGAGAGAAAGCGGTCGACATCGTTCGGCGGTTGAAAGGAGCAGCCCAGGTGGAGCGCGCGTTTCGGTCGGCGCGGGCGCGCAGCCAGTTGGAACGGAGTCACTTCCGCCTGAGCGCCTCGGAGACGGAAGCGCTGGAACAGCTGGCCGGCCGGTTGTTGTATCGCGCGCCGTATGACGCCGACAGGGTAAAGCGGGTCGCGGAGCTCGAACGGGACATTTCGGCGCTCTGGGCGTACGGCATTTCCGGCGATTTGCCGATCGTCGCGGTGCGCGTTTCCGATTCGGCGGGGTTGCCGGCCGTCGCGAGATGGGCGGCGGGACGGGAGTACTTGGTCCGCAAAGGGATCGGTTTTGATCTGGCGGTGCTGGTCGAGTCGCGATCCGGCTATCAGAGGGCCGTCCAGGATGCGGTGATGCGGATTGCGGAGCGGTATTCGGCGGCCGACAAGGCTTCCGGCCGGATGTACGTGCTGGAAGCAGAACGGATGCCGCCGGAGACGAAAAACTTGCTTTTGGTCGCCGCCGGCGTCGTGCTGTGCGCCGAGGGGCCGAGCCTGCGCGCCCAGCTCCGCGTGCGCCCGCCCGCGGACGTTTTGCCCGCGCCGCTTGTTCCGTCGGCGGACGCGAGGGAGCCTAGCGCGGTCGCACGGCCGGAAGACGGAGAGTCGGCGTCGCTCGTGTTTTTCAACGGCATCGGCGGTTTTACGCCCGACGGGCGCGAGTATCGGATCCTGATGGACCGGGCGCGCGGCCGGTCGCCGCGGCTGCCTTGGATCAACGCCGTTTCCAACCCGACGTTCGGCTTTCTCGTGTCGGAAACGTATACGGGGTGCACGTGGTGGCTGAACAGCCGCGAGTTCAGGTTGACGCCGTGGTCGAACGATCCGGCGACGGACCGTCCAGGCGAAATGATCTATGTGCGCGATGAGGAAAGCGGCCGTTTCTGGACGGTCGCCCCGTTCGACGCGTCGTACGTTGTTTCTCACGGGCAGGGATATAGCCGCTTTCGGTTTACGAAAGAAGGCGTCGAACACGATTTGGTTGTCTACGCGGCGGGGGAAGACGCCGTCAAGATCGCGCATCTCCGCCTGGCCGACCGCAGCGGGCGGCGCCGCGTCCTGACCGTGACCGCGTATGCGGAATGGGTGCTTGGTACCGAGCGGGATAAATGCGCGCCGTTTCTTTCGACGGAGTGGGACGGGACGGTCGAGGCGCTTTTGGCGCGAAACGGCGCCGCTGCCGAACCGTTCCGCGGCGCGACGGCGTTTCTGGCCGTGCGGGTTCAGCCGTCCGGCGATCCCGAAAGTTCCGGCACACGCGCGGAAGCGGCGCCGTCGTGGACGGGAGACCGCGGGGAATTTATCGGACGCGGCGGATCGGTGTTCGAACCCGCGGCGCTTGGGCGCGTTCGTTTATCGGGGCGGATCGGGCCCACGAACGATCCGTGCGGGGCGGTGCAGGTCGTCGTGCAATTGGAAGCCAAAGGCGAGCGATCGGTTTTCGTGTTGTTGGGATGCGGGGCGTCCCGCGAGGAAGCCGTTCGTCTTGCGCAAAAGTATCGGTCGTCCGACGCCTGTGTCCGGGAATTTGAGGAAGCCGTCTCTTTCTGGGACGACTTGGCTGGAGCGGTGGAAATTCGAACGCCCAGCGCGGAGACCGATCTGCTGTTGAACCGGTGGTTGCCGTATCAAGTGTTGTCGTGCCGAATGTGGGGAAGAGCCGGTTTTTACCAGGCTGGGGGAGCTTACGGCTTCCGCGACCAGCTGCAGGACAGCCTCGCCTTGTTGCACGCGCGTCCCGACCTGACCCGTCGCCAGATTTTGCTGCACGCGTCGCGCCAGTACGAGGAAGGCGACGTGCAGCATTGGTGGCATGAAGAGACCGACCGCGGCATTCGGACGCGGTTTTCCGACGATTTGCTCTGGCTGCCGTACGCGGCGGCGCGCTACGTGGAGCATACCGGCGACGAACGGCTGCTCGACGAGACAGCGCCGTTTCTAAAAAGCGAGCCGCTCGGGCCGTCGGAGGAGGAGCGATACGAACGGGCGGCCGAAGGAGATGTCGGCACCGTTTATGAACATTGCGTGCGGGCGATCGAACGCGCGCTTCGGTTCGGCGAACACGGGCTGCCGCTCATCGGAACCGGCGACTGGAACGACGGGATGAACCGCGTCGGTCCGGAAGGCCGCGGCGAGAGCGTATGGCTGGGATGGTTCCTGTGCGACGTCCTAGAGCGGTTTTCGGACATTTGTGAACGCCGCGGCGACCGGGCGAGAGCGGTGCGTTACCGTCAGGCGCGCGCCTCGTTGGCAAAAGCGCTGAACGATCACGCGTGGGACGGAAAATGGTATCGCCGGGCGCGTACGGACGACGGCGTCTGGCTGGGCACCGCAGGCAGTTCCGAGTGCCGCATCGATGCAATCGCGCAGTCGTGGGCGGTGCTGTCCAAAGCGGCGCCGCGCGAACGCGCGGAACGGGCGATGCGGTCGGCCGACGAGCTGCTCGTCGACCGGCGGATCGGTGTTTTGCCGCTGCTTGCGCCGCCGTTCGACCGGACGGAACCGGCTCCGGGGTATATTCAGGGGTACCCGCCCGGTATTCGGGAAAACGGCGCGCAATATACGCACGGGGCCGTTTGGGGCGTCATCGCCTGGTGCATGCTGGGCGACGGCAACAAGGCATTCGAGTGGTTCCGCATGCTTAATCCGATCGTTCATGCGGCGACGCCCGAGGGCGCGTTCCGTTACGGCGGCGAACCGTACGTCATGGCCGGCGACGTGTATACGGCTGAGCCTTTACGCGGACGTTCCGGGTGGACGTGGTATACGGGAGCGGCCGGCTGGATGTGGCAGGCCGGCGTTGAATGGATTCTCGGCCTGCGCCGCCTTGGCAACCGGTTATATTTCCGCCCGTGCGTGCCTTCGTCGTGGCCGGGGTTTTCGGTTCTATACCGATACGGGCGTTCGCGTTACCGCATCACGGTCCGCAATCCGCACGGCAAATGCGTCGGCTGGACGAGGCTTACGGCGGACGGAACGACAGTGGACGTTTCATCCTGGAAGGACGCGTCCGGCCCGTGGATCGAGCTGGTGGACGACGGCCGCGTGCATGAGGTGGAATTGACGATGTAGGGAACAAGAAGTAGGGGGAAAATCGGCCCATAAGGCGAAAGCCGACCATGGCTTTCGCCTTAAGCTTTCATTCGCATGTATTTCCTTTGAATCCGGGAGATGTAGGCTACTGGAAAGGAATGTCCGGAAATGATAGAATCGAAGCAGGCTGCAATCGCCTTCATAGGAACTGCCGGACGGGAGCGTGGTCCGGATGGAGACCGAACGGGGAACCCCTTTTTCCGATCTGCTCGGTCGATGCAGCGACGTCGACGGGTTGTTCGCCGAGCTTTACCGGCAAATGTACCGGGTGGCGTACGCCATGGTGCGCAACGACGCCGACGCGATGGACATCGTGCAGGAGTCGTGGCTGAAAATTTTGCAGAAAACCGATTCGCTGCGCGACGAACGGAAACTGATCCAGTGGGCCAAGGCGATCGCGACGAACACGGGCATCAATCTGATGAAGCAAAAATACCGACGCAACACGACATCGCTCGAACACATCAACGCCGGCGAATGGGTCCGCAGCGACGAGGATCTCGAGGAACTGCTGCTGATCCGGACCATGATCGTCGAGGGCATGGACCTGCTGCCGGAAGACTTGCACAAAGTCCTGATCTATAAATTTTTCCACGGCATGAAAGACCGCGACATCGCGGAGCGGCTGGGCCTTCCCGTCGGCACTGTCAAGGCGAAAATCCACCGCGCCAAGGAACGGCTGCGCGATCATCTGTCGGCGCTGTCGCCGGAGGCGGACCGGTTTTCCGACGAGGAGGGGCCGGCTTCGCCGTAAAGACCGGCATTCGGGGAAACCTGCGGACGAGGGAACGGACTGTCGTCTCGAATTCCGGATCGGGAGGCGTTTCGTCGGTCGACGTTGCGCACAGTCACGTCCCGGCGGCCGACGTCCCGCGGGACTCTCAGACGCTGCGGTGCCTGCGCAGGGCGATGCCGGCCAGCAGCATGAACGCAAACGAAAAACCCGCGAGCGCCGCGAGGTCGTCGGCGATGTCGGCCCAGCTTTTGCCGCGAATCATGATGTCGCGCAGAGCGTCCGCGCCGTAAGACAACGGCATGACGTCGTGCAGCCAGCGCAGCCAGCCGGCGACGGCGTCCAGGCTGAACAGGCCGGAGAAAAACACCTGCGGCACGAGTACGACGGGTATGAACTGCACCATCTGAAATTCATTATTGGCAAACGCCGACAGCCAGATACCGAGCGCCAGCGCGGTCACGGCCAGAAGCAGCGTCACGGCGAGCACTTGTCCGAAGCTTCCTTCCATGCGCATGTCGAGTACGCGCACCGCGTACCACGCGATCAGCGCCGCCTGCGCGCAGGCGAACAGCCCGAATCCCGCCATGTAGCCGACGACGATCTCCCATCGCCTGAGCGGAGAGGCCATCAGTCTTTCCAGCGTACCGCCGGTCCGCTCGCGCAGGAACGAGACGCCGGCGATGAGAAAGACGAAGAAAAACGCGAAAAATCCGATCAATACGGGGCCGAAATTGTCGAAGGCGGTCATCGATTCGTCGCCGTACAGGTAGACGACGTCCGGCCGAACGACAGATGTGCCGGGCGACGCTCCAGGAGTATCGGGGCGTAGAGCGTTCTGGACGGCCAGCAGCACGGCGCGGCTCACGGCGGGATCGCTGCCTTCAAGCGTGAGACGCGGCCGTCCGTCGTCGATGCTCAGGTATGCGTCGAGTTTCCCGTTTTTCATCCGCGATTCCGCTTCTTCCGCGGTGAGCCGTTCGACCGACAGGCCGGAGCGCTCCAGCGCTGCGACGAGCGGTTCCGGGATTTGCCCGACGCCGACGTCCGGCCGTACCGTTTCCCCGTTGAAAATGAGCGACATCAGCGTCAGCACGAACACGGGCGCGACGATCAACAGCGCGAGCGTCCGCCTGTCCCGCAGAAACTGGCGGGCGATGCGGACGATGATGGCGCCGATGCGCAGCGTCACGGCGACATTCCTCCCCGGACAAGAAAGACTTCTTCCAAAGTTTGAGCTCCCGCGGCGGTTTTGAGTTCCGCCGGCGACCCGACCGCGATCAGCCGACCTTCGCGCAGCAGGGCGAGCCGATGACAGCGTTCCGCCTCGTCCATGACGTGCGTCGTCACGACGACGGTCGCGCCGTTTCGGCTCCGTCGCCCGATTTCGTCCCAGATCGCGCGGCGGATGAGGGGATCGATGCCGACCGTCGGTTCGTCGAGCAGGAGAAGTTCCGGTTCGTGGACGAGCGCCGCCGCCAGCGACAGCCGGCGCTTCATGCCGCCGGAAAACGCTCGGACCGGCGTCGACGCGTCGTCCGACAGGCCGACGAGTTCGAGCGTCTCGGCGATTTTCCGTCTGCGCCGCGCTCCGCTTAGTCCGAACAGCGACGCGAAAAATTCAAGATTTTCTTTTGCCGAAAGCTCCGGATACAGCGCGTCGGCCTGCGCCATATAGCCGATTCTCGGAAACAGCGACAGCTCCGGCACACGGACGCCGAACACGAAAACGGCGCCGGACGTGGCGGTTTCGAGACCGGCGATCAGGCGGACGAGCGTCGTTTTGCCGGAGCCGGACGGGCCGAGCAGGCCGAAAATTTCCGACCGGCCGACCGACAGCGTGATATCGCGAAGAGCCGTCCGGCGGCCGAACGATTTGGACGCGTTGTCGACGCGGACGGTTTGGTCGTCGGTCACGGGGATCGTTCCTTTCGCGTTCGGATTAGAGTGAGCAATCGCTCACGGGACCGGGGAGTTAAGATGTCCTGCCCCGACATGACGCCACCTCGTGGATTCAGCATTTATTATATCACAGCTGGCGGTCGACGACGGACAAGGATCCGTCGTTCGGTTTCGGTAGGAACGCGAAAACATGACCGTCGCCGAACGGCGCTTCCATTCGCTTAGAAGACGACGTCTTGCGTAAGCCGAGGCGCCTGATTAGGCTTGAGTCGTTTATATGTCATATTCATGGGCGTCTTCGCTCGATGACGGTGAAAAACGATTGATTCTGCCTTATTTCTCTCGTATAATGTAAATAAACATTACAAATATGTTACAGTCGATTCGGATGGGAGGGGCGCGCATGGGCCGGTTGTTTCAATGGGTGCAATATGTTCGCGCCGGATCGCACGTCCGGGAGTCCGACGCGCCGCGGCAGCCGTTCGACGAGTCGGCTTTCCGGCGGTTCCTGTACGAATCGCGCGTGGTCGCCGACCGGCTCGTCGCCGTCGTCGAGGAAGTCGACCGCGCCGCCGTCGGGCTGACGGACATCGCCGACCGTTCCGCCGCACAGGAAAAGGAGCTGGAAGTCGGAGGCCGCTCCGCCGTAGAGTGGATCGACAAAGCGTTCGCTTGCTTGCGGCAGCTGGCCGCCGCCGCGGAACAAATCCGCCGCAGCTCCGAACGGATGCTGGCGGAGAGCGACGCCGCCAAGGCGACCGTCGTCGAGGTATGTAGGTCGCTGGTCGAAACCGACCGCGTCATGCAACGGCTCGAGTCGGACAACGAAACGATGAGAGAGCGCATCCGGGCGTTCGTCGGCCATGCGCTGCAAATCGAACAGATGAACGCGTTCATCCGCGAAGTCGTCGCGCAGACGACCCTGCTTTCCCTGAACGCGGCGATCGAGGCGGCGCACGCCGGCGAGGCGGGGCGTGGATTTGCCGTCGTGGCGCAGGAAATCAAGAAACTCGCGGAACAGAGTCATGGCGCCGTTGAACGCTCCTCCCGCATCGTCGCCTCGATCCAAAAAGGCGTCGAGGACGTTCTGCGTGCGGTCGAAGAGGAACGGAAAGCCGTGCGGCTCAGCCTGGACGAAATGAACGCGATGAAAGACAGGCTGGACGACATTTTCCGGAAAACACTTCGTCTCCACGACGAGGTGACGGCCGTGACCGACGCGAGCCTCCGTCAGACGGAACTGGCGTCCGTTTCGGCGGACCAGTTGAAGGCGGCGGTCGAAGTCGTGGAAAACAATTTGCGGAATGTCGCCGCCGCCCTGGAACGGATGGAGGAGCAGCGACGGCAGACCGGGGCGCTGCGCCGCGTTTCCGAAAACCTGAAGCGGACGGCGGAAGAGCTGACCGGCGCACTTCGGTCGTTCGGAGAGGACGATCTCGACGGCCGGCACAGATATGACCGTGACGACCTGATGCGCCTGGCTGCGGAGCTGTCCGGCACGGCAGAGCTGGCCGCGATGGACGGACGCGTGCACGAGCGGGTGCTGACGGCGTTTATGGAGGCGCATGCGGAGATCGAGGCGGTCTGGTCGAACCGCGACGACGGGACGTTCGTGTTTTCGCGGCCGCCTGCCGGGTTGGTCAACGCAAGGGGGCGCCATTGGTGGATACGCGCGATGGAGGGAGAAACGTACGTCTCGCCGGTCTACGTGTCGGCCATCACGAAGCGACCTTGCGTGACGGTGTCGGCGCCGATCCGGGACGAAACCGGCGCCGTCGTCGGCGTCGTCGGCTTCGATCTGAAGGCGGAAGACGTATAACCCGCCGCCCGTCGCCCCATCCTAAAAGGAAAAAAGGGGCGATGCCGGCATGTTTCCCCTTGCATCCGAACTGGAGCGGCAGGAAGTCGAATTCGCAGCGCTCAAGCGTTACCTCGGCTCGCACGGCTTTACGCTCGGCGGCAACTGGGATTACCGCAAGGGTAGCTTCGACCGGCCTCTGGACGATGCGCGCACGATCTGGCTGCGCATACCGTTCGAGGCGATCCGCGGTCGGATCGACGCCGACGCCGACGGTATCGAGGCGAACGTCCGCATCGGCACCCCGTACGTGCTGAAACACGTTTACCGCACGGGCAACGATCCGGAAGCCGCCCGGCCGGCCTTGTTCGGAGCGCTCGTCGACCAGTTCCAGTCGCCCGTCGATCCGGACGCCGATCTGTCGGCAGACGACATCCAGCGCGCGGAGGCCGTTTTGCGCGAGACGGAAGCCGGTTGGCGCGACGAAAAAGAGTAGCGGCCGACCGGCGCGAACGGGCGGCGGCCGGGCCCGGGGTTCCGGACGCGCCCCGCCCGCACGAGCCGCCGCCGGGGGCGCGCGCCAAAATGGCGGAAGCTTTCACCAACCTTTTATCCTTGTTTAAGGTCCGTTTAAGGTTGATGTCGCATGATGATAGTCGAAAACGGAAAACGACAGCGATCCGAGAGGAGGTATCGCCATGGCGGAGAACAGATGGTACGACGAAGCCGGGCGAGCCGACAGCGACGCAACCGGACGGACCGAACCGTCGCGTGACGACGCGGCGGCGCCGGAAGTCGAAGCGGCTGCGGCGGATGCACGGACGAACGACGCGACGACCTATTACTATGCGTATCCTTCGGCCTATTCGGCTTCCTATTCTTCTTCGAATCTCCGCACGGAGCGCGCAGGGTACGGTGCGGTCGACGCACAGGGCGGCCAGCGGGCTGAGCGCACGGAAATACGCGCGCTGTATCCCGCCGTTTCCCGACCGCACGGAACCGCCCGGCCGCAGGAGTGGACCGTCCGGCCGAAACGCGGCGGCATGCTGAGGACGGTGCTCGTCTCCATGCTGGTTGGCGCGTTGACGATGGGCGGGCTGATGTTCGCCTCCGACCGGTACGACTGGTTCGGCGGCTCTGCGACATCCGCCGGAACGGCTGCGACCGGCGGCGGAAACGGCGTCGATAACGGCGTCCGCGTCGCTGCGAACACTCCCGCGCAGTCGTCCGGTTCGGCGGCCGCATTGCCGATGAACATCGCCGACATGGTGGAAAAAGCCAGTCCGGCGGTCGTCAAGATCGAAACGTATTCGACGCGTTCGACGAACCGGTTTTTCGACGACGACATTTTCCGGTTTTTCTTCGGCGACGAGTGGACGCAGCCGAGCCGGCCGAATCAGCCGCAGCCGATCGGGATGGGGTCCGGGTTCTTTTTCGACAAGGCGGGCTACATTTTGACCAACGAGCACGTCATTTCCGGCGCTGACGAGATTTACGTCACCGTGCTCGGGCATAAGGACCGGTACAAGGCGCAAAAACTCGGCACTTCCCGAGACCTCGACCTGGCCGTGCTGAAAATCAACGGTAACGGCGATTTCCCGACGTTGCCCTTCGGCGATTCCGACAAGCTGCGCGTCGGCGACTGGGTGACGGCGATCGGCAACCCGGTCGGGTTCGACCATTCCGTCAGCGTCGGCGTGCTGAGCGCGAAAGAGCGCAAGTTCGACATCCGCGACGGCGCCGGTTCGAGGACGTACGACCATATGCTCCAGACCGACGCATCGATCAACCCCGGCAACTCCGGCGGCCCGTTGCTCAATCTCGCCGGTGAGGTGGTCGGCATCAACACGGCGGTCAGCGCGCAGGCGCAGGGCATCGGATTCGCGATTCCGTCCAGCACGGTGCTGGAAGTGCTGGACAACTTGAAGAACAACGTGAAAACGCCGGTTCCGTTCCTCGGCATCACGATGCGCGACGTCGCCGGGTTGCCGGATGAATGGAAAAAGCAGCTCGGGATAAGCTCCGATGAGGGCGTCATCGTCGTGTCGGTCATCGAGAATGGTCCGGCAGCCAAATCCGATATCCAGCCGTACGACGTCATCGTGTCGTTCGACGGCCAGACGGTCAAAAACGCCGAAGACCTTCAGGCCAAACTGAAGGCGACGAAACCCGGACAACGCGTCTCCGTCGGGCTCATCCGTGAAGGCCGGCGCATGACGACCGCGGTCATCGTCGGCGACCGCAACGATTATGTCAACTGAGCCGTTTTACAGGAACGTTCCGCGGCGGGAACGTTCCTTCATTTTTGTCGGCCGCGCTTTGGCCGCCTGCGGCGTTCGTGTTATGATGAAAACGAATGCGACAGAGATCGGCGGCAGGGCGCGGGGAGGAATGGCCGATGCGGGAAAAAATTTTGGTGATCGACGACGACGAAAAAATCACGTCGATGTTGCGCCGCAGCCTCGCTTTCGAGGGTTATACGGTCGAGACGGCGTCCGACGGCGCGGAAGGCCTGAAAAAAATGCTAAAGGAAGAGCCGGATCTCGTCGTGTTGGACGTCATGATGCCGCATGTCGACGGCTGGGAAGTGTGCCGGCGCATCCGCGAAAGCCGAAGCGACGTGCCGATTTTGATGCTGACGGCCAAGGACGACGTGTCGGACAAGGTAAAAGGCCTCGATCTCGGCGCCGACGACTATCTCGTCAAACCTTTCGCGCTGGAGGAGCTGCTTGCGCGCGTACGATCGCTGCTTCGTCGGCGTTCGGACCGGGCGGGGAAACCGCCGAACCGGCTGACGTTTGAGGATGTCGTGCTCGACCTCGACGCGCGTGAGGCGATGCGCGGGGGACGCCGGCTCGAGTTGACGCCGAAAGAATTCGAATTGTTGCATTTGTTTATGCAGAATCCCCGCCGCGTGCTGCCGAAAGACTTGATCATGGACAAAATTTGGGGTTACGACTATGTCGGCGAGTCGAACGTGCTGGAAGTCTATATCGCGTGGTTGAGACAGAAACTGGAAGAAAACGGAGAAAAGCGAATCATTCAGACGGTCCGCGGGACGGGTTACGTGCTCCGATCCGACTGAAGCGGTGATGCGGGAGGCGGAACCGATGAGCATCCGGACGAGGATGACGCTCTGGTACACCGCCGTACTGACGGCGACGCTCCTTTTGTTCGGGAGCGTTTTGTATTCGGTGATGCGTTTGACGCTGTACCGCGATCTTCGCCAGGAATTGCGGGAAACGTCTTACCGGATTTATTCGCAGATCAGCGCGGAGCAGCTGCCGTTTCTGTTCGGCGGACAAATCGTTTTGCGTCTGCCGAACCTGAACGCGTTTCAGTCGTCGAACATTTTCATCCAGCTCGTCGGCGCCGACGGGCGTCTGCTGGACAAGTCCGCCAATCTCGGCCGGCAAAACATTCCGCTTTTGCAGGCGCATTTCGAGCAGGCGGCGCAAGGGCGTCCGTTTTACGCTTCGGTCGACCTCCCGGAAGTTCGGTACCGGCTGCTTTTGATGTATACGCCGCTGATGGTCGACGGCCGGTTCGTCGCGGTTCTGCAGGTCGGCGGACTGACCGACGATATCGAGGCGTTTTTGCGGAAACTGAGTCTCATCCTCGTAGCGACCGCGGCCGTCGGTGTGCTTGTCGCTGCAACGTTCGGCTCGTATTTGGCGCGCAAGGCGCTTAAACCGATCGACGTCGTCATCGAGGCGGCGAACCGCATCCAGGAGGGCCGCGATCTCGGCTTGCGCATTCCGCGCAGAGGGCCGAACGACGAGATCGGACGGCTGACGGACACGATCAACGGCATGTTGGAGCGCATCCAGGCGGCGTACGAGGAGCTCGACCATTTGTACCGGATGCAGCGGCGGTTCGTCTCCGACGCGTCGCACGAATTGCGCACGCCGCTGACGACGATTCGCGGCAACATCGAGTTTTTGGAAAAAGTGTGGAGCAGCCTATCCACTCGCGCGGGCCTCGTTCCTGCCGACGGAGAGCAAGGCGGCCGGCCGGAAGGGACAGAGATGCCGGACGAGGAAACGGTCCGCGCGACGGTCGAGGCGATGCGCGACATCGCCTCGGAAGCCGAGCGGATGAGCCGGCTGATCAACGACCTGCTGTCGCTGGCGCGCGCGGACGCCGGTTACCGGATGCACAAGGAACCGGTTGAACTAAAACCGGTCGTCGAGGAAGTCGTCCGCAAGGCGCAGATGCTGCCGCGCAGCGCCGAATGGATCGTCGGCGACTTGTCGACGCTGGACGGTCTGTTCGTGCACGGCAACCGGGACTATTTGCAACAGCTGTTGTTCATTTTCATCGACAACGCGTTCAAGTACACGCCGTCCGGCGAGGTAGAGCTGAGCATCGAACGGATGGGGGACCGCGTCGGTTTCCGTATTCGCGATACCGGTATCGGTATGGACAAAGACGACGTGCCGCACATTTTCGAGCGTTTTTACCGCGCCGACGTTTCTCGCGGTCGGACAGCGGGGACGGGGCTCGGGCTGGCCATCGCCAAATGGATTCTCGACGAACACGGCGGCTCGGTAGAAGTACTGACCGGCCCGGGCCGGGGCACGACGTTCGTCGTCTGGCTGCCGCTTTGGTTTCCGCCCGCGAACGATTCCGGTATAATGGGGAAAAACGAAGACGGGTGAACGCCCATGGAAGTCGTCAAAATCACGCCCCGCGGTTATTGCTACGGCGTCGTCGACGCGATGGTGCTCGCTTCGACGGCGGCGCGCAATCCGGATTTGCCGCGTCCGATTTATATTCTCGGCATGATCGTGCACAACAGTTACGTGACGAAGGCGTTCGAGGAAGAAGGTATCATAACGCTCGACGGTCCGAGCCGGCTTGAGCTGCTGGAGCAAATCGACCGCGGCACGGTCATTTTCACTGCGCACGGCGTGTCGCCGGAAGTGCGCAGGCGGGCGCGCGAAAAGGGTCTGACGGTCATCGACGCCACCTGTCCCGACGTGACGAAAACGCACGAGCTGATCCGAGAAAAAGCGGAGGCGGGTTATCACATCGTCTATATCGGCAAACGCGGCCATCCGGAGCCGGAAGGGGCGATCGGCGTCGCGCCGGGACGCGTCCATCTGATCGAACGGGAGGAAGACATCGACGCGTTGGACCTTCCGACCGATAAAGTGGTGATCACGAACCAGACGACGATGAGTCAGTGGGACGTCCGCCATCTGGTCGAGCGCCTGCGCGCCAAGTTTCCCGGCGCCGAAGTCTATAACGAGATTTGCCTGGCCACGCAGGTGCGGCAGGAAGCGGTCGCCGAACAGGCGAAAGGCTGCGATCTCGTCATCGTCGTCGGCGACCCGCGCAGCAACAATTCGAACCGGCTGGCGCAGGTGGCCGAACAGATCGCGGGCGTGAAAGCATACCGGATCGCCGACATTACCGAATTGAAACGGGAGTGGCTGGAAGGGGTCCGCCGCGTCGGCGTGACCGCCGGCGCTTCGACGCCGACGCCGATCACGAACGAGGTGATCGCGTATCTGGAACAATACGACCCGGACGATCCGGCCACCTGGCCGATTCGACGGACGATCGATCCGAAGAGGTTGCTGCCGAGAGTGAAGGAAAAGGCGTTAAGGGGCGGGGAGATTTGAAGGGCTGAGCGCATGTCGCGGCTTATCCCCCACGACCGGCTGTTCAAACAGCTTATTTCGACGTTCTTTGAAGACTTCATGACCTTGTTTTTTCCCGACGCCGCGCGCCATATCGACTTCTCCCACCTTTCGTTCCTGCGCCAGGAGCTGTTGACCGACGTCGCGGGCGGCGACGTGCGCTACGTCGACCTGCTCGTCGAAACGAAGCTCAAGGGAGAAGACGGTGTCATCGTCGTGCATGTGGAGTCGCTTCGGCTGGAGGAGCGGGAGCCGGTGCGTGATGAAACTTTGAACGCGAAGACTTGACGGGATACCCTGTTCTATAGTATATTTGCTTCATCACTTAAAAGCGTATAAGCGTTGAAGCGTATAAGCGTTTAAGCGCGAAAGAACTTCCAGCGACGGGAGCGTGACCGCCATGATCGCCATTACATCCGCCGGCATTTCCGAGGAGCGCCTTCAGGAGATTGTCCAGCATATCGAGAAGTTCGGTGTCAAAGCCCACATTTCTCGCGGCGTCGACCGCATCGTCATCGGCATTATCGGCAAATTCGAGCCGGTGCTCATGGAACAACTGCGCCAGATGAAAGACGTCGAAAACGTCATTCGCGTCTCGAAGCCGTACAAACTGGCCAGCCGCGAATTCCATCCGGAAAACACCGTCATCGACATCCGGGGAGTCCGCATCGGCGGCGACGAACTCGTCGTCATGGGCGGGCCGTGTGCCGTCGAGTCGCCCGAGCAGATTGATCGGATTGCTCGGCTCGTCAAGGAAGCCGGCGGACAGGTACTGCGCGGCGGGGCGTTCAAACCGCGGACCGGCCCGTACAGCTTCCAGGGCATCGGCGTCGAGGGGCTCGAGATGATGGCCGAGGCGGCCCGCAAATACGGGCTGCTGACGGTGACCGAAGTCATGACGCCGGAGTACGTGGACATTTGTGCGCAGTACGCCGATATTTTGCAGGTCGGCACGCGCAACATGCAAAATTTCGACCTTCTGCGCAAGCTCGGACAAACCGACAAACCCGTGCTGCTCAAGCGCGGTTTCGCCGCGACGTATGAGGAATTTCTATGTGCGGCCGAATATATTTTGGCGGGCGGCAATCCGAATGTCATACTGTGTGAGCGAGGCATCCGGACGTTCGAACCGTATACGCGGAACACGCTCGATCTGGCGGCCATTCCGTCGCTCAAGACGCTCAGCCATTTGCCGGTCATCAGCGATCCGAGCCACGGCACGGGACGGCGGGAGCTCGTTGCGCCGATGGCGAAAGCGTCGGTGGCGGCGGGCGCAGACGGTCTCATCATCGAGATGCATTACGATCCCGACCATTCGATGACCGGCGACGGCGTGCAGTCGCTTTATCCCGACCAGTTCGCCGAGTTGCTGAGAGAACTGGAAAAACTCGCGCCTCTATGCGGCAAAACGTTTTCGACGCCGAAAAGCAGCGCGGTGCCTGCAGGTTGATGCCGAATCGCGGCGTGTAGTCAGCCGTTGCCGACGGCGATTCGCCAGCGTTCACGCAGGTGCGGACGGCCCCCGAGAATTCGGGGGTTGTTTATTTTTTGCATTTTTTAGTTTGATTGCGAAATAAAATATGACGATCATGTGAGCGAAAACCTGACATAGCGATCAAAAATACCTGACATAAGTATTGACGACGAAAAAAACGGCGTTTATAATGAAGACCATGATTGCGTTCAAAAGTTGAACGATATCCGACCACAAGGATGCGATCGTTCGGAAAAACGGGAGGAGAAACGTCATGTCCGGTGAACATTTGCTGAAGCTCATCCGCGAGCGGAACATCGAATGGGTCGACTTCCGGTTCGTCGACCTGCCCGGCCGCGCGCAGCACATCACGGTGCCGGCGTGCGAGGTAGACGAGAAGACGTTCACGAACGGCATCGCCTTCGACGGCTCGTCGATCGCCGGCTTTCGCGGAATCGAGGAATCCGATATGGTGCTGATTCCCGATCCGGAGTCGTATTATATCGACCCGTTCGCCGCACGGCCGACGCTGAACGTGATGTGTAACATTTATACGCCGGAAGGCGAGCGCTACGATCGGGACCCGCGTTCTATCGCGCAAAAGGCGGAAGAATACCTGCGCAAGTCCGGCATCGGTACGGCTGCTTATTTTGCGCCGGAGTCGGAGTTTTTCATTTTCGACGACGTGCGTTACGCGACGGACGTCAACCGTTCCTTTTTCGAAGTCGATTCGGTGGAAGCGTTCTGGAATACGGGGCGGAAAGAAGAAGGCGGCAACCTCGGTTTCAAAGTGAAGCAGAAGGCGGGATACGTGCCTGTGCCGCCGACGGATACGCAGCAGGACATCCGTTCGGAAATTTGTCAGTTGCTGATGGACACCGGCTTGCGCGTCGAACGGCACCATCACGAAGTGGCGACCGCCGGTCAGGGCGAGATCAATTTCCGGTTCGACACGCTGACCAAAACGGCGGACAACCTGATGAAATACAAATACATTATCCATAACGTCGCGCGCAAGCACGGCAAGGTGGCGACGTTCATGCCGAAGCCGCTGTTCGGCGACAACGGCAGCGGGATGCACACGCACCAGTCGCTGTTCGACGGCGATACGCCGCTGTTCTACGACAAAAACGGCTACGCCGGGCTGAGCGAGCTGGCGATGAACTATATCGCGGGCATTCTGTACCACGCGCCGGCGCTGATCGCGATCACGAACCCGAGCACGAACTCGTTCAAGCGGCTCGTGCCGGGCTATGAGGCGCCGGTCAACCTCGTGTTCTCGAAAGGCAACCGTTCCGCGGCGATCCGAATCCCGATCGGCGCGGTGACGCCGAAGAGCGCCCGTATTGAATTCCGCACGCCGGACTCGACGTGCAACCCGTATCTGGCGTTCGCCGCGATGCTGCTCGCGGGGCTGGACGGCATCCGCAAGAAGCTCGACCCGCGTGCGCTCGGCTATGGTCCGATCGACAAGAACATTTACGAGTTGTCCGAGGCCGAGAAGGCGGAAATCCGCAGCGTCCCCGGCAGCCTCGATGAGGCGCTCGACGCGCTGGAGGCCGATCATGAGTTTTTAACGGAAGGCGGCGTGTTCTCAGAAGATTTCCTGCGCAACTACATCGACTTCAAGCGCGCGGAAGCGCGGGCGGTCAACATCCGCATTCATCCGTACGAATATCATCTGTATTTCGATTGCTGAGGTTTTCGTGCAAGAGCCGTCGGCCGTATGCGTCGACTCATGCGGCCGATTCATGCGTACCCCCGAAATCCCGCCGGTTTCGGGGGTTTTGCTTTGGTGAACTTGCGTCCGGACATAGGTTCCGGTATATTTGAAGAAAATAGCAGAAGGGTGATCGGCTTGGACCGCACGGACAACGCGGAAACCAAGTACGAGCGCATTTTGCGGCATATCGAGGCGATGGCGGTCGGGACGCGCATTTCGGTGCGCAAGATCGCCAAGACGATGGGCGTCAGCGAGGGGACGGCTTATCGTGCGATCAAGGAGGCGGAAGAAGCCGGGCTTGTCAGCACGCGCGAGCGCGTCGGGACGGTGCGGGTCGATAATCGCCGCGCCAATATCGACAAGCTGACGTTCGCGGAAGTGCTCAACATCGTCGACGGCGAGGTGCTCGGCGGATCGGGAGGACTTGCCAAAACGCTGAGCAAGTTCGTCATCGGCGCGATGGAGCTGGAAGCGATGGTCCGTTACATTTCGCCGGGATCATTGCTCATCGTCGGCAACCGCGTGGACGCGCACGCGAAGGCGCTCGAGCTCGGCGCGGGCGTCCTGATCACCGGCGGGTTCGGCACGACGCCGGACATCCGGAAAATGGCGGATCGCCTTGATCTTCCGATCATTTCATCCGCCTACGATACATTCGCCGTCGCGTCGCTGATCAATCGGGCGATTTATGACCGGCTGATCAAGAAAAAAATTATGTTGGTCGAAGATTTGTTGCCGCCTGAGCCGCGCCCGATCGCGCTTCGGACGGGCCAGACCGTCCGCGACTGGCAGCGGCTTCTGGAGGAGACCGAACACAGCCGTTTTCCGGTGGTCGACGACGCCAACCGCGTCGTCGGCATGGTGACGGCGCGCGATGTGCTCCATGCTTCGCCTGATCAACCGATCGAAAAATGGATGACGCGCAACCCGCTGACCGTGACGCCGCAGACGTCCGTGGCGGCGGCGGCGCACCTGATGGTGTGGGAAGGCATCGAGCTGTTGCCCGTCGTCGACGCCAGGGGCAAACTGCTCGCCGTCATCAGCCGCCAGGACGTGCTCCGCGCCCTGCAGTCCGTCCAGAAACAGCCGCAGATCGGCGAAACGTTCGAAGACGAGATGATGGCCGGTTTCGAGGAGGAACGCGATGAAGAAGGAAGGCTGCAATACCGCGGGCGCGTGACGCCGCAAATGACGAACCGGTTCGGTACCGCATCGGAAGGAGTGCTGACGACGCTGATGGTGCAGGCGGCTTACGGCGCCGTTCGATTGTACAAGCGCGGCGACCTCGTGCTGGAGACGATCAGCAGCTATTTTTTGCGGCCGCTTCAGATCGACAGCGAGATCGTCGTCAAACCGCGCATTCTCGAAATGAGCCGCAAGGTCGGCAAGGCGGACGTAGAGATTTATTGCCAGGGAAATTTGGCCGCCAAGGCCGTGCTGTCCGTACAGATGATCGACTCCGCCTCGGTGTAAAGCGGTAAAAGCGGCGTTGTACCGAGGGGCGGGCCGCCGCGCCTGCCCGCCGAAACACGCCGGGGCCAGGTGTTTGGCGCTTCAGGGAGGGGACGACGGAGCCGCGCGCACCCACACGTGCAGGTCGGAGCGGACCAAGAAAACGGCCCGCAGCTCGACGGCGTATTCTCCCTGTCCGACGCGGAACGGCTTGCTCAGAAGCCGCCGGACGATTTCGAAGTCGAAATACCGCGGGTCGGTCAGAAGCTGAACCGGTTTACCCCTGTACACCTTGAGCTCGTTTTCGATTTGTCGTTTCAGTTCGGTCCGCACCAGTTCGCCGAGCGGGGAGCCGTCCCGCGTCTCGACGTGGGCGAGTACGCTGGCGATGACGGAGTGGCGGGAAGCCTGGTTTTTCATGTCTTCGAGCTCTTCGGTGAGCCGGCGGTTTTCCCCCGCGAGCCGGGTGTTTTCCGTCGCCAGAACGCTGTAGTTCGCCTGATGGACGATCATCAGCGCGACCGCTCCCGTGACGGTTCCGAGCAGGAACAGTCCGAGCCCCTGCAACCAGATCCGGTCGAACGCCGGTACTCTCACCGGTGCGCTCCCTCCTCGCCGATCCAGTTCATCAGCTCCGTACCGGCGTGCGCCCCTGCGAACGCCGCCGCGATGCAGAGCATTTGCCGGATCGCCGACGGAATCATGCCTTCGGAAAGGTTGAATTCGATCGTCCGGATCGGGTCGATCGTGCCGCCGACGGCGGCGACGAGCGCCCACACCTTGACGTTTCGCGCCGTTTCCAGGATGGCCGGCGCGGGCGGTTTCAGAAGCAGCATCGCCCAGAGGCCCGAAAGAAGCGAAGCGCCGACGACCATGCCGAACGCGACGAAAAAATTGCGCGACATCGTGAGCAAGGTTTCCATCGATCGTACCGCGCCTCCCCGGCATCGCCCGCCGAATGCCCCGGTCTCGTCGGGGGCGTTGCGGGCGAAGGTTTTCCTGCCACAGTGTATGGGACAACTTTCGCCGGATATGCTACAATGAGATCGACAAGAACATGCGTTCGGAGGGAAGGTCGACGGAAGTGGCGGGATTCGTGCATCTTCACGTTCACAGCGAATACAGTCTGCTGGACGGAGCGGCGCGGATCGACGCTCTTGTCGACCGCGCGGCGGAATGGGGCTGTCCGGCCCTGGCGCTCACCGATCACGCGGCGATGTACGGCGCGATCGCGTTTTACAAGGCTTGCCGGGAACGCGGCGTCAAGCCGATCGTCGGCTGCGAGATGAACGTCACGTCTGCGGACGGCCGGCCTGTCGAAGCGCAGGCGCGAGGTGGGCTGGCTTTTTATCATCTGGTGTTGCTTGCCTGCGATGCTGTGGGGTACCGCAACCTGATGCGCCTCTGTTCGATCGCGCATCTGCGCGGGGATCACGCCGTGCCGTACGTCCGGTTCGAGGAACTGGCCGATCATCGCGAAGGGCTGATCTGCCTGAGCGGTTGCATGCGCGGGGAAGTGCCCGCCCTTCTTGCGCGCGGCCACCGGCAAGAGGCGAAGTTCGTCGCGCGGAAATACCGCGATTTGTTCGGGGAGCGTTATTACCTGGAGCTGCAAAATCACGGCATTCCCGCTCAGGCGAGCGTCACCGCGGAATTGGCGGCGCTCGCCGCGGAGACCGGCATCCCCCCCGTCGCGACGAACGACGTGCATTACCTCGACCGGGAAGACGCGGTTTTGCACGAACTATTGCGCGCCGTCGCCCGCGGCCGACCGGTAGACGATGACGGAAGGAGCGACGCGGAAGACAACGGCCGGCGTTATTTTCGCAGCGCGGAGGAGATGATCCGGCTGTTTGCCCGTGTGCCCGGCGCCGTGGAAAATACCGTGCATATCGCGGAGCAGTGCGATCTCCGGCTGGAACTGGGCCGGCCGGTGTTGCCGCGGTTCGAGCCGATTCCCGACGGGCTGTCGGCGGGCGATTATCTGCGGAGACTCTGCGAGGAAGGCATCGTCCGGCGGTACGGGGAACGGCCGGAATGGAGCGACGAGCAATTCCGCTTCCGCGTGCGGGAACGCCTGGCGTACGAGCTCGACGTCATTTTGCGCATGGGGTTCGCCGATTATTTCCTGATCGTCTGGGATTTCGTCCGGTTTGCCCGCGAGCGCGGCATTGCGGTCGGGCCCGGCCGCGGTTCGTCGGCGGGCAGTCTCGTCGCCTACGCGCTCGGCATCACGGACGTCGATCCGATCCGGCACAGGCTGTTGTTCGAGCGGTTTTTGAACCCGGAGCGGGTGTCGATGCCGGACATCGACATCGATTTCAGCGACGAGCGACGCGACGAGATCATCCGTTACGTGGCGGACAAATACGGCCGCGACCGCGTCGCGCATATCGCGACGTTCGGAACGATGGCGGCACGGGCGGCGGTGCGCGACGTCGGCCGCGTCATCGACGTGTCGCCGGCGACGGTCGATCGGACAGCGCGGCTCATTCCGAACCGGCCCGGCATGACGATCCGCGCGGCGCTCGAGCAACAGCCGGATTTGCGGCGGTGGGTGGAATCCGAACCGGAGGCCGCGCGGCTGGTGGAACTTGCGATGAAAGTGGAGGGGTTTCCCCGGCACGTCTCCACACACGCGGCCGGCGTCGTGATTTCACCGGGGCCTTTGACCGATCTCGTTCCCTTGCAGCAGGGCGGGGAGACGGCGCCGCTGACGCAATATCCGATGGAAGACGTGGAATCCGTAGGGCTGTTGAAAATCGACTTTCTCGGCCTGCGCAACCTGTCGATCATCGAACGGACGGTGCGGACGGTCCGCGAACAGCTCGGCGTCGAGGTGCGTTTTGCGGAGGCGATGGAGCGGGACGATCCTGCGACGTACGCGATGCTGGCCGACGGAGAGACGACCGGCGTGTTCCAGCTCGAATCGGCGGGCATGCGGCGTGTGTTGCGCGAGATGCGGCCGAGCCGGTTCGAGGACATCGTGTCGGTGCTGGCGCTGTATCGTCCGGGGCCGATGGAGTTCATTCCGCAGTATGTTCGCGCCAAGCACGGCCTGGAACAGGTCCGTTACCCGCATCCCGATCTCGAACCGATTTTGCGCGATACGTACGGCATCATCATTTATCAGGAGCAGATCATGCAAATCGCGTCGAAAATGGCGGGTTTCTCACTCGGCGAGGCGGATCTGTTGCGTCGGGCGGTCAGCAAGAAAAAACGGGAAGTGCTCGACGAGCAGCGCGAGCGGTTCGTCCGCGGAGCGTGCGCCCGGGGGTATGCGGCGGAAGACGCCCATCGCGTCTACGACATGATCGTCCGGTTTGCGGATTACGGTTTTCCGCGCGCACACGCGGCCGCTTACGCGGTCGTCGCTTTTCAGACGGCGTATCTGAAGGCGCATTTTCCGGTGCAGTTCATGGCGGCGATGCTGGCCTCGGTGTCGGGTCATCCGCGCAAGGTGGCGGAATATCTCGAAGAGTGCCGGAGGATGGGGATCGAGGTCTTGCCGCCCGACATCAACGAGAGCGAAGCGCATTTTACGCCGGTGCCCGGCCGTACGGGTTTTTCCCGCGGGCAAAACGGCGATTCCTTGGCGGGCGAGGTTGAGGCGTTCGGATCCGACCGTGCAGAGCATCCCGGCGTTGCGGGGGCGGCGGGAAGCGGCGGGCGCGTAGGCACGGAGGTTTCGGTCGCGGGCGGGGCCGGAGGAGCCGTCCGATTCGGCCTGGCGGCCGTCAAAAACGTCGGGTTGCAAGCGATCGAGGCGATCGTCGCCGAACGACGCCGTCGGCCGTTCGCCAGCCTCGCCGACTTTTGCCGTCGCGTCGATTTGCGCGTCTGCAACAAGCGCGTGATCGAGTCGCTCATTCTGGCCGGCGCATTCGACCGCCTCGGCGGTCACCGCGCGCAGCTCGTCGCCGCGCTCGACGCGGTCATGGATGCGGCCGCCCGATGGCGCAAGGGAAGGGACGAATTTCAGCTGCATTTATTCGGATTGCAAGAAGAGGCGAACTGGGACGAACCGTTGCCCGACGTGCGGCCGTATACGCCGGAACAACTGCTGGAATGGGAGCGGGAGCTGCTCGGGCTCTATTTGTCCGGACATCCGCTCGACGCCTGGAGCAGGGAACTGCGCGCGCTCGAGATCGACGAGCTGCACCGGCTGGCGGAATATCCGGACGGGCAGACGGTGTTGACCGCCGGCATGATCGCGTCCGTCAAAACGACGGCGACGCGGAAAGGGCGGCTGATGGCGTTCGCCGAACTGGAAAACCGCGCCGAGAAGGCGGAGCTCATCCTGTTCCCCGACGTGTGGGAACGTTACGGCGACGCCGTCGCCAAGGGCAGTCTCTGGATCGTTCTTGCCAAGCTGGAGGTTGACGACGAGGGCGCCGTCCGGCTGATCGCCGAGCGACTGTTTTCTTTGACGCAGGAGGAAGATCGGCGCGCGGCCGCGGCGGTGCGGAAACGCCTTTCCGGCCGAATCCGACAGGCGAGCGCGGTCGCCGTTTCCGGTGAAGCCGCATCCGGAAGGCCCGTCGCGCCCCAGCGCGTGTTCGTCCGTCTTGCTCCCGACCGGGAACGTCCGGAGCTTTTGATCGAGCTTCGGCGGCTGCTCGGCGAACATCCCGGCGTTCTGCCGGTCGTGCTGTACTACGAGCGAACGCGTCGCGCCGTCGCGCTGGGCGACAAGCTGCGCGTCCGGCCTTCGCCGGAGCTTTTCCGCGCCGTGGAACAGCTGCTCGGCGCAGGCACGATCCGCGTCAAGTAGGACCGGTCCGGCTTGCGGTTTTTCTTTTGATCGGCGGGACAACGTATGATATGATAAATGCCGGGTTGAGGGCACAGCACGGGTTTCCCGCCGGGAGGTCTCAAAGCGATGTGGACGGTCATCTATATTGCGCCGAACGCCAAGGCGGCGGAGCGCATCAAGGCGAAACTGACGGAAGAGGGTTTTCTCGTGCAGGTCCGGCCGGTCAGCGTGTCCAAACAGCAGTATGAGATCCTCGTTCCTGAAAGTGAGCTCGAGGAAGTGCAGGAAGTGCTGGGTTCCATCTTGCACCGCTAACGCGGCGTCGAAGAGGTGTGCCCCCGGTGTTGAAAGATTTCTTCCATAAGAAGCGAAAATATGCAACTCTTCCAATGGACCGGGTCCCTTCCCCGGAACCGGGGGCGGAAACGCGTCCAAGACGGGAAATTCCGGAAGGTTTGATGAACAAATGCCCGCGGTGCGGATCAATCCAGTACAGCAAAGAAATAGAAAAGAATCTAAAAGTTTGTACTTCCTGTCAGTACCATTTCAAACTGACTGCCCGCGAGCGGATCCGCATCGTGATGGACGAAGGTCGGCTGCTCGAATTCGACGAATTCATGGTCTCCGAAGACCCGCTCGGGTTTCCCGGCTATCGCGAGAAGCTGGCGCATTCGGCGCAAAAAACGGCGCTGCGCGAGGCGGTCGTGACGGGCGAGGGCACCATCGGCGGATTCGCCGTCGTCGTCGCCGTCATGGCGTTTGAATTTTTCGCGGCGTCGATGGGCTCGGTCGTCGGCGAGAAAATCGCCCGGGCGATCGAGCGGGCGCACGAGCGCGGCGTTCCGCTCATCGTGTTTTCCGCTTCCGGCGGAGCTCGGATGCAGGAAGGCATCCTGAGCCTGATGCAGATGGCCAAGACGAGCGCGGCGCTTGCCCGTTTCCATGAGGCCGGGGGCCTCTACATTTCCGTCATCACCGACCCTACGTACGGCGGCGTTTCGGCCAGTTTCGCGATGTTGGGCGATATTATTTTGGCCGAACCGGGCGCCGCATTCGGTTTCGCCGGCCCGGTCGTGATCGAGCAGACGATCCGGCAGAAACTCCCCGACGGTTTTCAGAAAGCGGAGTTCAATCTGGAACACGGCCAGTTGGACATGGTCGTTCACCGGAAAGATTTGCGGCCCGTCCTGATCCGGCTGCTCGATCTGCATATCAGGAAAGGGGGGGGCGGCGATGGCGGGGGAGCTGCCGTTTGAACAGCCGCTCGTCGAACTACGGGCGAAAATCGACGAACTGCGCAAGTTCGGCGTCGAAAAAGGGCTTGATTTCACGGAAGAAATCGCCAGGCTCGAAGAGCGTTACGCCCGTCTCGAAGACGAGATTTACGGCCGCCTGACGCCGCCGCAAAAAGTGATGATCGCCCGCCATCCCGCCAGACCGACGACGCTCGATTACATACGGATGATGTTTACCGATTTCGTCGAACTGCACGGCGACCGGACGTTCGGCGAGGACCGGGCGATCGTCGGGGGCATCGCGCGTCTTAACGGGCTGGCGGTGACCGTCGTCGGCCATCAGAAGGGCAAGGATACGAAAGACAACATCGCGCGCAATTTCGGCATGCCGCATCCCGAAGGATTCCGCAAGGCGCTCAGGCTGATGCGGCAGGCGGACAAGTTCGGGCGGCCGATCGTGACGTTCATCGACACGCCGGGCGCCTATCCCGGCACGGCCGCCGAAGAGCGCGGGCAGGCCGAGGCGATTGCGCGCAATTTGCTGGAGATGTCCGGATTCGGCGTTCCGATCGTCTGCACGGTCATCGGCGAGGGCGGCAGCGGCGGGGCGCTCGCGCTCGGCGTCGGCAACCGCGTGCTGATGCTGGAAAACGCCGTCTATTCGGTGATTTCGCCGAACGGCGCAGCCTCGATTTTGTGGAAGGACGCGTCGAGGGCGGACGAGGCGGCGGAGCTGATGAAGATGACGGCGCAGGATTTGCTGGCGTTCGGCGTCATCGACGAAATCGTGCCGGAGCCGCGAGGCGGCGCCCACCGCAATCCCGAGGCGCAGGCGGCGGCGTTGAAAGACGCGATTTGGCGGCATTTGCGCCCGCTTTTGTCGATGTCGCGCGAGGAACTGCGGGAAGACCGCTATCGCAAGTTCCGGGCGATGGGGCGCTTCCGGACGGAAGACGGCGGCGCCGTTTCGGCGGACGTTGTTCGGACGGACGTCGTTCAGGCGGACGATCGGGAGGAAGTCTGATGCGTAAGACGAAAATCGTTTGTACGATCGGACCGGCCAGCGAGTCGGTCGACGTATTGCGCAAGCTGGTGCTGGCCGGCATGGACGTCATGCGGCTCAATTTTTCCCACGGCGATTACGAGGAGCACGGCCGGCGCATCCGCAACCTACGTCAGGTCTGTGCGGAAACCGGCAGGACGGTCGCCGTGCTGCTCGACACGAAAGGGCCAGAGATCCGGACCGGGACGTTCCGGACAGAAACGATCGACCTGAAGGAAGGCGACACGGTCACGCTGACGACGGAGCCGATCGTCGGCGACGCGGCGCGGTTCAGCGTCACGTACGAGGGCTTGCCGCGCGACGTGCATATCGGTTCGACGATTCTGATCGACGACGGCCTGATCGAGTTGCGCGTCGAAAACGTGCGCGGCACGGAGATCGACTGCCGCGTTCTCAACGGCGGGACGATCAAGGGCAAGCGCGGCGTCAACGTGCCCGGCGTCAAAACGACGTTTCCGATTCTCAGCGAAAAGGACCGCCAGGACATCCTTTGGGGCATCGAACAGGGCGTCGATTTCATCGCCGCGTCGTTCGTGCGCCGCGCCAGCGACGTGCTGGAGATTCGGCAGTTGCTTGAGGACCGCGGGGCGTCGCACATTCAGATCATCGCCAAAATTGAAAACCGCGAAGGCGTCGAAAACCTAGACGAAATCCTCGAGGTGTCCGACGGGCTGATGGTGGCGCGCGGCGACCTCGGCGTCGAGATTCCGGTCGAGGAAGTGCCGCTCGTCCAAAAAACGATGATCCGCAAGTGCAACCTGGTCGGCAAGCCGGTCATCACCGCGACGCAGATGCTCGACTCGATGCAGCGCAATCCGCGTCCGACGCGCGCCGAAGCGAGCGACGTCGCCAATGCGATTTTCGACGGAACGAGCGCGACGATGCTGTCCGGAGAAACAGCCCAGGGAAAATACCCGGTCGAATCGGTGCGGACGATGGCGCGCATCATCGAGCGCGCGGAAGCCGCGCTGGAATATCGCGAACAGTTTTTGCGGATGGCCGAGGCGCGGCAGACGACGGTCACCGACGTCATCGGACAGGCCGTCGCCAACGCCGCGCTCGAGCTCGACGCTTCGGCGATCATCGCGGCGACTGAGACGGGCTACACGGCGCGCATGGTCGCCAAATACCGCCCGAAGGCGCCCGTCATCGCGATTACGCCGTCCGAGCAGGTGATGCGCCGGCTTTGTCTCGTCTGGGGCGTCTGCCCGGTCAAGGGCGAAATGGTCGACAGCACCGACCGGCTGTTCGAGATGGCCGTCGACACGGCGCTCGCCAAAAAGCTGGTTCGACCGGGCGACACGGTCGTCATCGCGGCGGGATTGCCCGTCGGCCGGTCGGGAACGACGAACATGATGAAAGTGCACCAGATCGGACGGATGGTCGGCAAAGGCCAGGGCATCGGCACGCAGGTCGCCAGCGGCCCGGTCGTCGTCGCCCGCTCCGCCGCAGAGGCGATCGCCAAAATGAAGGACGGCGCCGTGCTGGTCACCGTTTCCACCGACCGCGATTACATGCCGGCGCTCGAACGCGCGGCCGCGCTCGTCACCGAAGCAGGGGGCATTACGTCGCACGCGGCGCTCGTCGCCCTTAACCTGAACATTCCGATCGTGCTCGGCGTCGAAAACGCGACGTCGATCTTGCAGGACGGCATGGAAGTGTACGTCTATCCGGAAGTCGGCGTCGTCTATTCGGGGAAAACGCCCGGCTAACAGAGGCGGACCGGCGGGGCGACGAATCGGCGAGCGGGCGCGACCGGGAAATGCGCGGGGGCGTCCGCCGCGGGCCTTGCGGAAGCGGAGGTTCGGAACGTGTCGGACTGGTTCGTGCATGCGCTGCGCGTCCGTTACCAAGAGACGGATCGGATGGGCGTCGTTTACCATGCCAACGTGTTGAATTGGTTTGAAATCGGCCGGACGGAATGGATCCGGTCGCTCGGCGTTTCGTACCGGAAGCTGGAGGAAGCAGGGCTTTATCTGCCGGTCGTCGAGGCGGAGGTCCGCTTCCACCGGCCGGCCCTGTACGACGACATCGTTGAGGTGCGCACGCGACCGACCGACTTGACGCCGACCGGCATTGCGTTTGCGTACGAGATCCGGCGAAGAAACGGTGAATCGGACGGGCAGCCGAACGATTCGGACGACGGGCTTGCGGCCGGTCCGGCGGAAGGCGCGGACGCCGGCGAACTGCTCGCTTCCGGACGCACCCGCCATGCCTGGCTGAACGCTCGATGGAAGCCTTGTCGCCTCGATCGGCAGGCGCCGGAAGTTTATGCCGTGTTGGAACGCGTTTGCCCGGCGCGCCGAAACGGTTGAAAACGCCGGATTTGTCCGGAATCAAGCCTTTATTCCTCGCGACGGCGCGGTTTTATCGGCCTGATAACGAAGTTTTATGCTTTTTTTCGTTTTTTTCGTTCACGAAATGTTTTAAGATAAAAATGACTGTTTCGCGACCTTCCTCTCGTGAAGGAGAGAATGCCGATGAGTGCCACGAAAGGACTCGAGGGCATCGTCGCCGTGTCGTCCGCCGTCAGCTCGATCGTCGACGGCGTTCTGACGTATCGCGGCATCGACATCGACGAGCTGGCCGAACACGCCACCTTCGAGGAGACCGTTTATTTGCTCTGGTACGGCGATTTGCCGACACGCAGCGAACTCGACCGACTGCTCGGCGAGCTGGGCAGGGAATACGCGTTGCCGGCCGGTTTGCTCGAGCTGATTCGCCGGTTTCCCGCCGACGCCAATCCGATGGCGGCGCTGCGGACCGCGGTTTCGGCGCTTGCGCTGCACGATCCGGAGGCCAACGACATGAGCGCCGAAGCGAATCGGCGTAAAGCCGTCCGGCTCGTGGCCAAGCTGCCGACGATCGTCGCCGCTTTCGCGCGCACGCGCCAAGGGCTGGAACCGGTCGCGCCGAAGCCGGATGCGACGGTCGCGCACAATTTTCTGTACATGTTGACGGGTCGCGAGCCGGAACCCGTCGCCGTCCGTGCGCTGGACAAGGCGCTCGTGCTGCACGCCGACCATGAGCTCAATGCTTCGACGTTCGCCGCCCGCGTGACGGTGGCGACGCTGTCGGACATTTATTCCGGCGTCACGTCGGCGATCGGCGCGCTCAAAGGCCCGCTGCACGGCGGCGCCAACGAAGGCGTCATGGAGATGTTGGAAGAAATTGGTTCAGAGGAAAATATCGAGCCTTATATCCGCGGCAAACTGGAACGCAAGGAGAAAATCATGGGCTTCGGGCACCGCGTCTACAAAAACGGCGACCCGAGGGCCAAACATCTACAAAAAATGTCGCGCGAACTCGGCGAACGGACCGGCAATCTGAAATGGTACGACATGTCGGTCAAAATCGAGCGGCTCGTGTACGAGCTGAAGGGCTTGAAGCCCAACGTCGATTTCTATTCGGCGTCGGTGTACACGTCGCTCGGCATTCCGCGCGATCTGTTCACGCCGATTTTTGCGATCAGCCGCGTATCGGGATGGACCGCGCACATTCTGGAACAGTACGCGGACAACCGGCTGATCCGGCCGCGCGCTGAGTACGTCGGTCCGACCGGCCGCCGGTACGTGCCGATCGAACAGCGTTGATTCCGCAGTCGCACGGGGAGGTTGCCCATGGTACAATTCGAACAGTACACGCCGCCGACGGAAGGCGAGCGTATCGCTGTCCGCGACGGCAAGCTCGTTGTGCCCGACCGGCCGATCATTCCGTTTATTGAGGGCGACGGTACGGGTCCAGACATTTGGCGTGCGTCGCGCCGCATTCTCGACGCCGCGGTGGAAAAGGCGTACAAGGGCGCGCGCAAGATCGCCTGGTATGAAGTGTATGCCGGAGAAAAAGCATTCAAACTTTTTAACAACTGGCTTCCGAACGATACGCTGACGGCGATCCGCGAATATATCGTGGCGATCAAAGGGCCGCTGACGACGCCGGTCGGCGGCGGCATCCGCTCGCTCAACGTGGCGCTTCGTCAGGAGCTCGACCTGTACGTCTGCCTGCGGCCGGTCCGCTATTTCAAGGGCGTTCCGTCGCCGGTCAAGCGGCCGGAACTCGTCGACATGGTCATTTTCCGCGAAAACACGGAAGACATTTACGCCGGCATCGAATGGCCGGCCGGCTCGCCGGAAGTGCGGAAAGTGATCGAATTTCTGCAAAAGGAAATGGGTGTCAAAAAGATCCGGTTTCCCGAGACGTCCGGCATCGGCGTCAAGCCGGTGTCCGAGGAAGGCTCGAAGCGGCTCGTCCGCGCCGCGATCGAATATGCGATCCGCCATAAGCGCAAAAGCGTCACCCTGGTACACAAGGGCAACATCATGAAGTTTACCGAGGGCGCCTTCAAGAACTGGGGCTATGAGGTGGCGGAACAGGAGTTCGCCGACAAGACGTTCACATGGGCGCAGTACGACCGCATCAAGGCGGAGCAGGGCGCCGAGGCGGCGGACGCGGCGATGCGGAAAGCGCAGGAAGAGGGCAAGATCATCATCAAGGACGTCATCGCCGACATTATGCTCCAGCAGGTGCTCACGCGTCCCGCCGAATTCGACGTCATCGCGACGCTCAACCTAAACGGCGATTACCTGTCCGACGCGCTCGCCGCGCAGGTCGGCGGCATCGGCATCGCGCCGGGTGCGAACATCAACTACGTCACCGGCCATGCGATTTTCGAGGCGACGCACGGGACGGCGCCGAAATACGCCAACCTCGACGTCGTCAATCCCGGTTCAGTCACTCTGTCCGGCGTCATGATGCTGGAGCATCTCGGTTGGCAAGAAGCGGCCGATCTGATCTACCGCGGCCTCGAGCGGACGATCATGAACAAGACGGTCACCTACGACTTCGCCCGGCTGATGGAAGGCGCGACCGAAGTGAAGTGCTCCGAGTTCGCCGACCTCGTCATCCGGAACATGGAAGGGGGAGCGTCGGCATGACGATCCGGCGCAAGAAAATTTCCGTCATCGGCGCGGGCTTCACCGGCGCGACGACCGCGCTCATGCTCGCGCAGCGGGAACTCGGCGACGTCGTCCTGCTCGACATCCCGCAGCTGGAAAATCCGACGAAGGGCAAGGCGCTCGACATGCTCGAGGCGACGCCCGTGCTGAACGTCGACAGCCGCGTCGTCGGCACGGCGAACTACGACGACACCGCCGGCTCGGACCTCGTCATCATCACCGCCGGCGTCGCGCGCAAGCCCGGCATGAGCCGCGACGACCTCGTGACGACGAACGCCGGCATCGTCCGGTCGGTCTGTGAACACGTGCGGCGGACGAGCCCCGACGCGTTCGTTATCGTATTGAGCAACCCGGTCGACGCGATGACGTACGTCGCGTACCGAACGCTAGGTTTTCCGAAAAACCGCGTCCTCGGCCAGTCCGGCGTGCTCGACACGGCGCGTTACCGCACGTTCATCGCGCAGGAACTGAACGTTTCCGTCGAAGACGTGCAGGGCGTCGTGCTCGGCGGCCACGGCGACGACATGGTGCCGCTCGTCCGCTACACGTACGTCGGCGGCGTGCCGATCGAAAAATGGCTGCCGAAAGAGCGCATCGACGCGATCGTGCAGCGGACGCGCACCGGCGGCGGGGAGATCGTCAACCTGCTCGGCACCGGCAGCGCCTACTACGCGCCTGCGGCGTCGCTTCTGATCATGGCGGAAGCGATCCTGAAGGACAAGAAGCGGATTTTGCCGGCGATTACGCTGCTCGAGGGCGAGTACGGCTACCGCGATCTGTTCATGGGCGTGCTGACCGTGCTGGGCGGCGGCGGCGTCGAGCGCGTCGTCGAACTCGAGCTGTTGCCCGAGGAAAAAGCCGCGCTGGACAAGTCGGCGGAATCGGTCCGCAACGTCATCAGGGTCGTGCAAGCGCAGGAATAAATCGGTTTTCGGATGGTGCAAGCGCTCCGACGCGTTTCACCCGTTTTTCGGACGTGCCGAAAAGACGGGAGGAACGCGATGGGGCGTTTTTTTGGTTCGACTCCTTCCGTACGCGAAACAGCTCGGCAAAGTGGGTGGCATTGCTGCCGAAGTAGCGCTCCTGATACAAGAGCTGCACGCGTTGTTTGAGCGAATCGGCCAAGGTGTGAGCGCATCTTACGGCCCCGATTCCCATGAGCGATGGCGTGAGCACTTCCGATACGCTTGCCGAACGCTGAGGCCTAGGCTGCGTGCAACCTCCTGTTCCGTGAGGTGGCCGTCGATCCATTGTTCAAGGACCATCACGCGTTTGAGTTCGTTCTTCGTCAAGGTGATTCTCTCCTTCTCCATACTGACATTTTCTCGGAACGATAACACCCTGACAATATCACAGAACGACGACATACCTCCTTCTTTATGCTTGAAGTTTTAGCTTACGTTTGCTACACTCAGTATAGCAGTGGCGTTTGATTGGGGTGATTGAATGCCACGACCGAGGTTTTCTTTTCGAGAGGATTTGAAGAAAACCGTTGAGAAGCGGCTGAAAAAACCTATTCCTGATGCGATTTGGGAAACCTTAGTTGAAGAAGGGGGCATAGAGGTAGTAGAACGAGGTGAGGGACTTCCTGGTTGAAAAGACTAGGAAATGTGTTAGAATAGAAGAAAAGATAAAAACCATATCCTGCTGATAACAGGAGAACCTTATTCAAAGGACAGAGAAACTCCGAGAGAGGCACTACCCGATAAACGCCCATGGGCACTTACCAGAATAGTGGCCGTTCTCGCCAATCGCGACGAGGAAGTTCAGAAGTTCCGCAAGGAAGCTCTGGGCGGCAGATTGCTGTCGTCCCAAGAAGTGCCGAAGTGGATTGAGAAGCAAGTGAAGAAGGAAGGCCGCACGTTGACTATAAGCTTCGATGTACCCGCAGAAACTATAAGCTTCGATGTGCTCGCAGAAGAGGGATGGCAGAAAAAAAACACTGGGGCAGATTAAATTTTTTATACAAAATAAAAGATATTCCATAAGTTCAACTGAACTCGCTTACATTGACCCTTCTTCCTCCTGAATAAATCATGTCATAATAAAAAAGATGGAGTTTTAGGAGAAAACTAAAGCGGATCGCAAAGAAATTCAGTGACTTTTGGGATGAAGCGAAAGCTGTATGGTTCATCTTTACTGGAGAAGAACTCCCAATACAGTCAGCAGAGATAAGATTCACATTAGCGATGCCAGGAGTTCACCGCATAAACCTTAAGGTATCGCCCCACTTGAAACCTGAAGCAGTGGCTACGCTTTACGCCCGAGCGAGACAGGACGGTTTCGGAAGTATCGTGCTGGCTAGCAAGAAAAAAACACGTCCCCTCAGCGAAAAGCATCTAACTTTAGCGGTTTTTTCGGTCGAAGAAGAAGGCTCTTGGCAAGTGTTATGGGAAAAATGGAATGCGAAATATCCACGGTGGCGGTACAAAGAGAAGCGGACTTTCGCCAGAGACGCCAAAGCCGCCTATCAGCGGGTTACAGGTCTTCCCTGGAAGGGGGAAGAAAGCAAGACTTTTTAAATCCTGATAAGAATTGTGGAAGTCTTTTCACAAAAAGAATATGGCAAAAATGCGCAAATACTGAGAAAGAAAAAATAGAGGTTCATGTAATCCTTGTATTTGCTCTCCTCGGGGTCTTGCCAAGAATATTTGCCTGATTGTATCATAAGTAACGGGACTGAAAGACCGTTGTTGCTGAAAGGTGAGCCGAAACGGGAAAAGGTGCTGAAAGCCTTGTATACACGCGGATTTCACGGAGAGGTACCGAAGTGGTCATAACGGGGCGGTCTTGAAAACCGTTGGGGCGTCAAGCCCACGTGGGTTCGAATCCCACCCTCTCCGTAAACGGGCGGGTATGCTTGTTGCACAACGGAACTTGCTTCTTCATGGCAACAGCTCTCCCCCCAAAGGTCCTTTCACACCGTTGGTGTTGTTATAATGAAAGACCGTTTTGGTTCACTTCAGCAACAGCGGCTTCATGTAGAGGGAAAAGTGATGCCCCGTGCTTGGCAAGCCGCATTTCAGGAATTTCTTCTCTGCGAATAGGCAGAAGGTCGCGCTCCCCGAACCATCGTGGATTATCGCAAGCATGTGTCGCGTTTTTTCGAGGAATTCCCCACGGCATGGCCGGACTACAACGCCTTGAAAAAGGCAGTGGTTTATCACTTTGCTTCGCTTCAAGGCAAGTCTTCCTCGCATTATAACTTGTGGAGGGAGTATCTCAAAGCGTTCTTCTCCTGGTGCGTCCAGGAAGGATATCTCACGAAAAACCCGGTGGATAGTATCAAAAAGCGCAAAAACAAAGGAAGCCTTAATGTTGCCAAATAAAAGAACTTATGCTGGCCTTCGTGATTATGCGCTCATTCTTTTTCAATTGGACACGGGAGCTCGTCCGGGGGAGGTTCTTCAGTCAAGTACTGGTATAGATCTCGGTTAATTCCATTGTAATCTTATTCAAGGGAGTGGATAAAATGTTTTCATTTTTAACATCAATTTTGTGGTGGTGTTTATTTTTGATAGCATTCTTATCAAAATTTTCAATTTCTTTGGGTACATTCGGGAAGGGAACAAAGCGAGATTTATTGGTTTTTATAGGAGGAATTATATCCTTATTATGTCTTATTTTAATATGGGTACGATTTGGATTCGTTTCTTTTATAATATCTGGTCTCTTATGGTTTTTATTAACCCCAATTTCTGATAGGATTGTGCTTAATCAACTTGCGAAATTAGGTGTTGTGCCGAAAGATGTTGAATTAGCATATGAGTTGGAGTGGCAAAATTTACGAAACAGTAAACCTCTTTCTCTTAAAGATCTTTTTAAAGAGTCGGAAAGTATTGAGAGAAATATTCAAAAAGCAAGAAAATGCATAGCAGGAGATGAAAATATTAAAAAGAAACTATTAGAGTGGGGGCTAGATGTCGACAACGACATAGACGAGTTTATTAATATTATTATATATTTTTGTGGAAATGTGTCATATAGAATTATTTTGAAATTAATTACTAAGAGAGAAAACGTTGAATATTTTATTAAGTGGAATAAATTAAAGAAAGAATTAGAATCAGTGCGGTCGCTTAAGGAAAAAAATGAATCAGTAATTAATGAAATGAGTCAAGAGTTAGAGCAAAGATTCTTGGAGTTAGGATATTCAATAAAAGGATTTGGAAATTAATAAGAAATAGTAAATGTATCCATATTGAGATAAAAAATAAAAGATTTAGAGAATAAGGGGAATAAAAAATCCGAAGTTTATTAATGGGGGTGCGAAAATGATTATTAATTACTATGAAATACTTCAAGTAAGTCCCAATGCAAGTCAGGAAGTGATAGAAGCTGCTTATAAAAAATTGGTACACATTTATCATCCAGATAAGGGTGGAAATCATGAAATGATGGTACAGTTAAATGAGGCATATAGGGTTCTCCGAGATCCCTTTCTCAGACAAAGATATGATGAAGAGCTGAAGAAATTTCGAAGTTATGGTGCTAAAACCACTGGGGAAGATGAAGTCTCCAGAGAAGAATTTACAGATTTTACGTTATGGATAAACGAACAATTGAAAAGGAAGAAATCAGAAAAGAGCAAAAAAATGGTCCACGAAGGAACTATTTTTCCACGTCCGTGGATACGATTTTTTGCTAAAATAATTGACTGGATGATTTGGGGGATTATTTTTGGATTTATATCTATTGGTGTTTTCCTCATTTTATTTCCAGGGAATGCGTTTAATTATATATCCAATTTTCGTGTTTTATTGTCTTTTCTTGGTGCAGTGATATGGATACCTGTTGAAGCTTATTTCATTTCTACTCATGAGACTACATTTGGGAAGTGGATATTAAATATTAGAGTGATTACTACTGATGGAGCTAAACTTCCTTACACGATGGCGTTAAAACGGAGCACTTTCGCGTTGTTTGAAGGAGCTGCAGGAGGAGTGCCTTTATTAAATATCGTATTTATGTTTAGGTCATATGGATATTTAAATAGAAATAAGATTGCTCCGTGGGATGCAAGACTTGGGACTATAGTGGTGCATAAGAAAATAGGCGTTGTTCGTGGTATGGTTGCGTTCGCTTTATTCGTAGGATTATTGTATGTTATTTACTTTATGTGACTGTTTATTCCTTTTCTAAAAACTATATTAAGCTTATTGATGAAAAAGAGAAAGAAAATTAAGTATACTTAATTTTGGAATTCAACAGACGTGTTATCATCATCTTTTGGGCATGAGTTTCAGGAGGTGGGTGGTGGGTTTAGTATGATAAACACAATGGTAGTAAAATTCTTTTCATTTTAAAAAAGAGAAAGCAGATTAGGTTATGATTTACAGAAAATTAACCGTCATAATTTTATTAAGCTTATATATTTCTCAAAGGAATAGTTATGCAGACGCATTACATTTATTTACAGGTGGATTCAGTAATTCGAGGATTTCGAACCTTACCTTCAAAGTCAGCAGCACTGTGTCTTCCAATTATAAAGATGCCATCATTAAACCGGCATCAAATAATTGGAATAACATATCTACCAAAGTAAAGGTAGTAGAAACTAATGCGGGTTCATATGATGTTATTGTTTATGTTGTGGATACAGTTAAGAATGGTTTATTTGGAGAGATAAGACCATATTACTTTAAAACTCCAGAATATTCTTATGTTTATGATTCATGTGCATGTAATACATGGAGTTATGTGGAGTTATACGGGTATGAAAATCAAATGACAGCATATAAATTTTCGCAAGCCGAGAAGATTTCAAACTTTACTCATGAATTTGGCCACGCTTTAAGCTTGGCACACACGAATGATTTATCAACGAGCTCGGTTATGAAAAGCGGCAAGCAAGCGATTGGACCTCAGCCGATTGATAAAGATCATCTTTGCCAGAAATGGGGGCAATAATAATGAAATTTTCATCAAAAAGACACATTGTAATTATTTGTACTTCACTGGTAGTGTTAATGGGATTTTACCTTTACTTATCAAAATTGAACAAAAATCATCACAAGGATATTAACCTACCAATCCGATTTGTAGAAAGTAATTATGCTATTTGGAATAACGTTGATGAACTATTTGAATATGCCGATCTCGTTGTTGTCGGTAAACCCCTTCTCGACATTGAAGAAAGCGCAAAAAGGACTTCCGAAATCGATCATCGCGTTGCCGATTTCTATTCATTAACTCCTTTCCAAATAAGCCAAGTTCTAAAAGGGGGCCATGAAGGTCCGGAAGTCACCGTCATTCAGCCTGCAGCCGTATTTTTTGAAGAAAACGGGGAGAAGTTTATTTTGGCAAATGAAGATTATACCCCGATGATCCCTGGGTTAAAATATATTTTATTTCTTAAAAATACCAATATTGGGGCTTACTCGATCATCGCCATTAATCAAGGAAAGCATAATGTGGACGATCGCGATCGATATGAAAAGGATATCAAGCGCAAAAACAAGCAATTGAGTCAACTGCATGAGCAAGTCATGAATAAATACAAAGATAAAATCAAATCGTAAGTGACCCGGGCGCCGGCCGGATTTTGTCGGACCAAAACATCAACTTGTTTCCCGTCTGTTTCGTCGAATAAGTGAAGGCGAATTCAGGCGGGGGATGTCGAATGCGATCGAATTCGGGCCGCCGGCGGGCGGCGGTCATATGTGTATGGGTGACGGCGTTGGCGATATCGGCTGCCGGATGCGGGTAGCCCGTCGGTTCAGGCGTTTATTCGACCGCGCCATCTGCGATGACGGAACAGTCGACCACACCTCCGGCGACAGTCGCGGCGTCCGACGGAGCGGCAGTGAGGCCGACTCCCGCATCGCCGAGCGTAACACCGTCGGCAGACGCTTCGACGCCGTCGGCGACGGGAGAACAGCCGGGACCGAAGCCGTCTGCAGCGCCGTCCGGCCTTGTGCCGTATGCCGGACCGGTGGAACACATCTTTTTCCATCCGTTGATCGTCGACCCCGCGCGGGCGTTCGACGGCGATCGCATGTCGAAAGGGTATGACGACTGGTTCGTGACGGTTTACGAATTTCGCCGCATCCTGCAGTCGCTGTATGAACGCGGCTATGTGCTGGTCGACATCCGGACGCTGTTCGACGTCCGGGAAGAAAACGGCCGGACGGTCGTCGCGCTGAAAATTCCGCTCGTTCCTGCCGGTAAGAAGCCGCTCGTGCTTTCCGTCGACGATCTCAATTATTACGACTATATGTTGCAAAACGGCAACGCTTCCCGGCTCGTTCTCGACGACACCGGCCGTGTCGCCGCCCTGTACCGCGACCGCTCGGGCAACGAGGTCATTTCCCGGGAAATCGAAATCGTGCCGATCGTCGATCATTTTGTCGAAATGCATCCCGATTTTTCCGTCGGCGGGGCGAAAGGCGTGATCGCGTTGACGGGGTACGAGGGCGTGCTCGGTTATCGCACACAGGCGGACTCGCCGCAGCGGGAACGGGAACGGTCGGCGGCCGAACCGGTCGTCCGCAGGCTGAAGGAGACCGGCTGGGTCTTCGCGTCGCATGGTTACGGCCATCTCGACGCAAGAAAAGTGTCGCTCGACCGGCTCAAAAGCGACACGGAGCGCTGGAAACGGGAAGTCGAGCCGATCGTCGGCCCGACGGCGATCTATATTTATCCTTACGGCAGCCGGCCGGAAACCGGCGGCGACAAATTTCGGATGTTGACGGAGTTCGGCTTTCGCATGCTTTGTTCGGTCGGCCCGGCGCCTTATCTGAAAACGACGGATGGGGCGGTCATGATGGACCGCCGCCACATCGACGGCATCGCCTTCCGCGACCAGCGCGAACGGCTGAAGCCGCTGTTCGACGTCGAGCAGGTGATCGACCCCGCCCGCCCGCGTTGACGGTCGCGGGCGGGCGCGGGGTCGAGGCCTTCTATTTACGGTCGGCTTTTACGGCCCTTGCCGGTCGGCCAGCTGGGCCTGGGCGAGCCGGATCATTTCACGCACCATTTTCCCGCCAATCTGTCCCCCGATTTTGCCCGCCTGCTTGGCGGTCAGATCGCCGTTATAACCAGGCTTGAGAGGAATGCCGAGTTCTTTGGCGACTTCGTACTTGACGCTGTCCGGGCGGTCCGGATCGACGGGCAGCCCTTCGCGCGCCATGACGCCGACTTTCAGGCGGTCAAGCGAATGCTCGGCTTCCGGAATGAGCGGACGACGATTGCGTCTGGCCATGTTCCGGTCCCTCCGGCTAGGCGGTTTTCGGCCTTGCGGACGGTAGGATGCCCGCCCGCGGTCCGGTTTATGCATACCGACGGCTATGGTAAAATGAAGGCGACCCTTTCAGGAAAGGATGAAACCGGTTTGAACGGGGAAACGGTCATTCAGACCAACGGTCTCGTCAAAGCGTTCGGCGACGTCCGGGCGGTCGACGGCGTCGATCTCGAAGTCCGGCGAGGCGAAATTTTCGGCCTGCTCGGCCCGAACGGCGCCGGCAAAACGACGCTGATTTCCATGCTGACCACAATTTTGACGCCGGACGCCGGTTCCGCCAGCGTTTGCGGATACGATATCCGGACGGAAGCCGAACAGGTGCGGCGGGTCGCCAGCCTGGTCCCGCAGGATTTGGCGCTCTACGGCGGACTGACGGCGAAAGAAAATCTGGATTTTTTTGCAAGCTTATATGGTCTTCGCGGTGAAACCAAACGCCGTCGAATCGAAGAGGCGCTCGACGTCGCGGGACTGCGCGAATGGGCCGGACGGCGGGTGTCGACGTTTTCCGGCGGCATGAAGCGGCGGCTTAATCTCGCCGTCGGACTGCTCAATCGGCCGCAGGTGCTGTTTCTCGACGAGCCGACCGTCGGCGTCGATCCGCAATCGCGCCGGCACATTTTCGAATGCGTGCGACGGCTCGTCGCCAAATACGGCATGACGGTCGTCTACACGACGCATTACTATGGAAGAGGCCGAGACGCTTTGCGACCGCGTCGCGATTTACGACAAGGGCCGCATTCTCGATCTCGACCGGACGGACGCGCTGCTGGCGCGCCACGGCGGCAGGCGGATCGAGGTGCGGCCCGCGCATGAAGAAGACGTCGAACGGCTCGGCGACGTGTTGAAGGATACGTTCGGTGCGGAAGCGGTTACGTTTGCGGAGAACCGGTGGGTCATCCGCGCGGATGATCCGCTTGATTCGCCGGAGCGCGCGATTGCGGCCGTGAAACGCTCGGGTGTCGCCGTCGAATCGTTCGCCGTGCGGGAAGCCGATCTGGAAACCGTTTTTTTGCGGCTGACGGGCAAATCATTGCGGGACGAGTAGCGGCCGAAGCCCTGAAGGCAGCGACGGGCATCGGCCGGTCGTTTTTTTTCAATCTATCGCGGGTGTGCGGGAGGTTGCGAGAGGGATGGCCAAAGTCTGGCATCTGGCGGTGAAAGATTTGCGGCTTTTGATGCGCGACGTGCCGGGACTTGTGTTTTTGTTCATCACGCCGATCGTCATCATCGCGGTGGCGAGCTTTGCGCTGTCCGGCGTTTTTGCGAACGAGGCGAGGCCGTTCGATCTTCCGGTCGTGCTCGAGGACGACGGAGAAGCGGCGCGGGCGTTGGTGGATGCGCTAAGCGGCATCGGTGCGTTTCGCGTACTGACGACGTATGAGGGCGACGAGGGCGGGCAAGCGCAGATGACGCGCAACAAGGCGAAACAGCTGCTGAAGGACACGAAAGCGGCGGTTGTGATCCCGAACGGTTTTTCGGACGCGCTGGCGAAAGGCGAACCGGCGAAACTGATCGTACTTAGCGATCCGTCCGATCGGGTGATCCCGTCGGTCGTCCACCAGACGATGACGCAATTGGCGACGCAACTGGCGCTTGCGCGTTCGGGCCAGCGGCTGCCGCCGGTCGAGGTCGTGCAGGAAGTGCCGGTCGACGCGAGCGGCGAACGCCCGACGCCTTTTGAGGCGAACGTGCCGGGTTACGCCGTCATGTTCATGTTGCTCGGCACGACGATGGGCGCCGTCGCTCTGCTGGAAGAGAGGGAAAACGGCACCTTGCGCAAGCTGCGGACGCTGCCGGTGTCGGCGGCGGACATTCTCGGCGGCAAGGCGCTGTCCAATTTTTTGACGGCGCTGGTGCAAAGCGCGGTGCTATTTGCGGCGGGCCGGCTGCTGTTCGGCATGCGGCTCGGCGAGAGCATCGCCGGGCTGATCCTGATGATCGTCTGCACGGCGTTTGCGGCGACGGGGCAGGCGATGCTGCTCGCCTCGCTTTGTAAGACGCGCGCGCAGGCCAACGGCGTGTCGATTCTCGTCGTGCTGACGATGTCGGCGCTCGGCGGTTCGTGGTGGCCGCTCTACATCGAGCCTGAATGGATGCAGAAGGCGGCGCACGTCACGGTGACGGCGTGGGCGATGGACGGCTTTACGGCGCTGCTCGTGTACGGCGGCGGGCTTGCGGACGTGTGGCGGCCGGCCACGGCGCTCGCGGCGATGGGCGCGGCGTTTCTGGCGGCGGGGTGGTGGCGGTTTTCGCGGAAGGAGCGCTTTTTGTGACTGCGGAAGAGGCAGGGGCGGCGGGTCAAGACAAATCGTTCGGCAAATTCCTCGTCGTCTGGTCCGGCCAGCTCGTGTCGGTGGTCGGCAGCGGCCTGACCGCGTATGCGCTGGCGGTCTACGCGTTCGAGCGGACGAACGCCGCCACGGCCGTCGCGTTGATCACGCTGATGTCGTTTCTGCCGTCGATTTTGCTGCGGCCGATCGGCGGGGTGCTAGCCGGCTTCGGCGACTGATCTTCTGACCGAGGATCAGTATTCGAAAGGAAGCGCTTTCGTCTAGCTGGCGGAATCGTCGAAGTTTCTGTTTTCCCCGTTTCTGGCCGGGCTGCTTCTCAGTGCCACGAACGTCGAAACGGTGTTGGCGATCGATATCGGCACATTCCTGTTCGCCGTGTTGGCCGTATTGGTCGTTCGGGAGCGGATGAAGCCCGGGCGGCGGGACCATGCGGACGGCTCCTGGACGGCGGATTTGCGGGAACGGGTGATCGCGTCACGCCGGGGCGTCGCGTTGCTGATTTTCATGATTTCGGCCGTGACGTTTTTCCTGGGCTTTTTGCAGACGTTGATCGCGCCGATGGTGCTGTCGTTCGCCGACGCCCGGACGTTGGGGGCGATCCAGTCGGTGAGCGCCGTCGGCATGCTGGCCAGCAGCCTGTTGATCGGGATGATCAGCGTGGGCAGGCGATATGCCGGCATTCTCGCCGTCGGTCTGACGGTCGCCGGGCTGGCGATGGCGCTGATGGGCCTGACGACGAACACGTATGCGATCATTGCCGGCGGGTTTCTGTTTCTGAGCGCGCTGCCGTTCGTGAACATGAGCGCCGACGTGCTTGTCCGCCGCAACATTCCGAACGAAAAGCAGGGACGAGTATGGGGAATGGTCGGCGTCTTGTCGCAGCTTGGGTTTATCGCGGCTTACGCCATAGCGGGGCCGCTCGCCGACCACGTGTTCAATCCGCTGCTGGAGGAGGGCGGCCTGCTGGCGTCCTCCGTCGGCCGGCTCGTCGGCGTCGGGCCGGGGCGGGGCATCGGGTTTCTGTTCGTCATCGCCGGCCTGCTGGTCGTCGCGATGGCCGCCGTGACCTACGGGTTCCGGTCGATCCGCGCACTGGAGAAAACGGCGGCAAACAGTACGTGAAAAAAAGCCCTTGCCGGTCCGCCTCAGGTCCGACGACCGTTCCCGGTCCGACGGTTGGTTCGACGGCCGATACGACAGCCGGTCCAATTACAGGTCTGATTGCAGGGCCGGCAAGGGCAAACGTAAAACGCGCCGAAACCACGCGGCGGGGTGCCGACTTCATTGCCAGACGACAAAGAAAAATTGGTGGATCGAGTAATTTTCCCTCAAAAACTTACCCCATTCCAACCATGCCGCCAGACCGTCTTCCATCTTGAGCAAACGTTCCGGATACGGAATCGGACCGGCGTCATCCTCGGCGGACACAAGCGCTTTCAGCTTTTCTCCGGCGTTTTGGGGGTTATAAGCGGTTCCTTGTCGAGTTGTTTCGACAGCTGGTCCAGCCATTTGCCGAGCGGGACTCCTTCTTCCGAAAAAGCGTTTTGCGCATGAAAACAGACGTCGTCTGCGGCATCCGAAAAACTGTAACAGCCCTCTGGTCTTTCCATCAAACGGTGAGGCGGAATGCAGACATGATGAGCGGAGAACGGAACATCGTGATATTCCATCGTATAATAAGGCTTGTTGGAGGCATCGACGTCGATAAAGACGTGACTTTCAAATTTTCCTGGAAGTTCTTTTGACGGCTCCGCAAAAATAATCTGGTTCGGCAGCGTTTTCAGCCCGATTCCCAGCGTCGATACGAAAAGCGTGAAGCGATATTCGAGACGGTTGACGAACAACGGACAAACGTAAGCTGCATCGCTGTTCATCAGCCGCTTCAGACGGCTCCGCAGCCGGTAAAGCAGGTTGTGCTGTTCGATGGAAACGGGATTGCCGAGATCGTGCAAGTCGAAAAAGAGCGCGCGGGGATGTGTGTTGAGCGACAGCTTCTTTCTCTGTCGCACGATCGTCGCGGAACTCGAATCTTCATACATGAACGGCTTCCGGAATTGCAGGTAAAACGGCTTAAAGCCGGCGATCTCGTCTTCGCAGACCTCGTCGTAGTCCAGCCATTTCGCATGCTTTCTGGAAAACGTCTCGATCGTCGTGCCGAAGAGCGGATAACAAATCATGCTGAAAAAAGCATCGAAAGCCATCTCCACGAGTTCTTCCGAGTAACTGGCTTCCATCGGTTCGTCCTGTTCTGGATAAGATGTCATGATGCCCTCCTCTTTTCTTGCCAAGAATCAAAACATCCATTATACCATTCTTTTTGTTGGATGTCCAGAAAAATTTTCCAGGCGAACTTCGTTCAGCCGTCACGTATGGAATGCTCGTAGGGGAAAGAAAAAGGCCGCGGTGCAGGTGCGGACGTACCGACTCGCGCGTTCATCCGCATCTTTTCGATTGCGCTCATATTGCCGCACCTGCAGGCGATGACCGCACCCGGGAAGAAACAAAAAAATTAATCATCTTCTCACACGCCGATAACACTTTCGTAATCGACGTCGAGCACAATGAAAGAGGAGAAAGGAAACCTTAGCCTTCTTGCAAAGAAAGGGGATAAAACCATGGCGGTCTTTTTCGCCGTCAAGTCGGGCGAGACGTCGATCAGGATCGACGATGTCGTCGATGTAGAGGCGATGCGGAAACGGATCGTTTCAGGAGTCTATTCGGCTTCGGATCTGGCAAGATGGCAATCGGTGCTGTACGAAGAGCTGGAGCATTTGCGTTCGGAATTGGATGCACTGATGAAAGAGTTGAAAGATCGCTGTTCAGGCGTTCGATGATCCCTGTACGGAAGATGCTGCGTTGATACTGCTGATGATTGGGCCATATCTGTCGTGCTGTTTTTCGCCGGAAAGAGTGACGTGCGTGATGGATGCGACAACATTATTTTATACTCCGATTCTTGAAGACAGGTGAGGCGGATGAAATGGGGAGGGAGAATTAGATTAATCGGGCAATTTGATGCTTGCTGCTTCAAGTTCTTTTCGGATTTGTTCTGCTTCTTCGTCTGTTAACGCATAAGCAAGTAACAAGCCTTTAACAAGATCGGAATCGTAAATGATTCCCTTTTTTGCGTTTTCCCGCGCTCTGTCCAACCTTTCTCGAAACCGCTCCGGTATCATCATCATCTCTCGATCTCAGAGTATATTCTAAATTTCTTGATTTCTTGTATCAAACCCATAATCCGTTTCGTGCATTTACTAGATGGTGAGGAAGGAGTTTCAATCCCTTCAAGGTACGATCCCAACAGGCGCGGATCGGGACGGCGAGCCCCTGCCGAACAAGTTTCAATCCCTTCAAGGTACGATCCCAACGTCGTCCAATTCCAGTGGTTCATTGGCGTAATACCATGTTTCAATCCCTTCAAGGTACGATCCCAACCAAGGTGACCATCTGGAAGAACGCCATGGAACGGTACGGGTTTCAATCCCTTCAAGGTACGATCCCAACCCGGTCCATTACTTTTACTCATAGGCTTTTTGCCGCGTTTCAATCCCTTCAAGGTACGATCCCAACTCTTCATATTTACTACGAACTAACTTTTTTCTAAGCGGTTTCAATCCCTTCAAGGTACGATCCCAACAGCAAACATGCGTTCGCGCAAACACACGCAAAATTTGGTTTCAATCCCTTCAAGGTACGATCCCAACTGTCGTGTTGGACTACATCACGGGCGTGGTGGCGGCCGGGGTTTCAATCCCTTCAAGGTACGATCCCAACATTGATGTTTGACGAGAATGGCGATTTGATTATCGCTTGTTTCAATCCCTTCAAGGTACGATCCCAACCGATTTCCTGCTAACCTAAGCAGATTTCAAATCCTTGTTTCAATCCCTTCAAGGTACGATCCCAACCAAAGAATTGTTATTATCACCGGAATTGAAAAAATTGTGTTTCAATCCCTTCAAGGTACGATCCCAACTAGACGTCCGATTCCTTGAAGGGGATTCTTCCTGATACATGTTTCAATCCCTTCAAGGTACGATCCCAACACGAAACCGGCCGCATTCGGCCGGTCGCGGGAAGCCGCAGTTTCAATCCCTTCAAGGTACGATCCCAACCATCTTGCCTACATCCGCGAACTAGGATACGAACTTCCGTTTCAATCCCTTCAAGGTACGATCCCAACGCGCGCTTCCGGTTGGGTTGCATCCGATCATTTGTACGGTTTCAATCCCTTCAAGGTACGATCCCAACTCGCCAGTAATGTTCTAACTCCGGCGGTTGATAATCGGTTTCAATCCCTTCAAGGTACGATCCCAACGATGCGCCAGCGTCACGCCGCCTTCCGGCGTGACTTTGTTTCAATCCCTTCAAGGTACGATCCCAACGATTGTAAGTTTCATTGTGGATCACCTCCTTCGAGTCGTTTCAATCCCTTCAAGGTACGATCCCAACGAGCCGTTGCGTGGACGTGAGTTTTACGCAGCGCAACAAATGTTTCAATCCCTTCAAGGTACGATCCCAACACAGTGTTTGAAAGCCGTAAACCGGAGACCAAGGCTTTGTTTCAATCCCTTCAAGGTACGATCCCAACCCGAATCCTCCAGAGGTATTCTTGGGAAGAATGGGGTTTCAATCCCTTCAAGGTACGATCCCAACACAGGAGCGCTACGCCGAATACGCGACCGTGTTGCGGGTTTCAATCCCTTCAAGGTACGATCCCAACCCATTAGTCCGGTCACCGAATCCGACGGCGACCAACCGGGTTTCAATCCCTTCAAGGTACGATCCCAACCGTTTGAGCCGAACGATTTTGCACCGTTTAACTTTAGTTTCAATCCCTTCAAGGTACGATCCCAACGCGGAAGTTGAAGGAATAGAAATAGTTGGAATCAGAAGTTTCAATCCCTTCAAGGTACGATCCCAACTCGAAAGCGCCATGAACCTGCCGGAGCTGAAAGGATGTTTCAATCCCTTCAAGGTACGATCCCAACATAGAAATTCGCGAGCCGAAAATCCCAGCGATCGAAGTTTCAATCCCTTCAAGGTACGATCCCAACCCCGGCGCGTCTTTTCGCGCGACTTCTTCGACGTTCAGGTTTCAATCCCTTCAAGGTACGATCCCAACGAGACGGGCATTTTCGATTGACCACCACGCCTCCCGTTTCAATCCCTTCAAGGTACGATCCCAACCATTTTACGTCACCTTCCTTCCTGTGAGCCTGGCTGAGTTTCAATCCCTTCAAGGTACGATCCCAACGCCGAAGCGCAAGCGGAAGCGCAAAGAACACAACAGGTTTCAATCCCTTCAAGGTACGATCCCAACCTGATTCCACGTCATATTGTACAGGTTATTCCATACCGTAGTTTCAATCCCTTCAAGGTACGATCCCAACAGATTCCGGATCACAATTCGAGGAACATCATCTACAGTTTCAATCCCTTCAAGGTACGATCCCAACCCGCACTCGCAGCCCCGGGATAAATCTAGCAATCATCGTGTTTCAATCCCTTCAAGGTACGATCCCAACAAAGACGGAAGACAAAAACTACCAAAACAAAACCAGAGTTTCAATCCCTTCAAGGTACGATCCCAACTCAGTCCGGTCACCGAATCCGATGGCGACCAACCAGGTTTCAATCCCTTCAAGGTACGATCCCAACGGTAGATGAACTTGACCCGCCTGGAGGTGTACGGAAGTTTCAATCCCTTCAAGGTACGATCCCAACGCGCGCCCCGCTGAGGTGAAGGTGGGGCGTTTTGACTGTTTCAATCCCTTCAAGGTACGATCCCAACCTCATGTCAAAAGTGGAAAAACGAATCCAAAATTCCGTGTTTCAATCCCTTCAAGGTACGATCCCAACGAGGATGGTTTTGAAGAAAAAATCGTTTTTAAAAAATGTTTCAATCCCTTCAAGGTACGATCCCAACCTTTCGACGAAAAATCGCGTTTGCAGCGCAAAAATAAAGTTTCAATCCCTTCAAGGTACGATCCCAACACATATGTTTGGAGGGATTGAAATGGCCTCATTCCGGTTTCAATCCCTTCAAGGTACGATCCCAACCGATCATATCGCCGGACCCGAAGGCGCCGGGTGGACGTTTCAATCCCTTCAAGGTACGATCCCAACCGCATCACTCCTTTTAGATGGTATTAATGACTTCGCGTTTCAATCCCTTCAAGGTACGATCCCAACCATTTCGACTCGTTCTTCGGTTTCTCTTCCATTTTCTTGTTTCAATCCCTTCAAGGTACGATCCCAACGTCGTTTGGCGAATCCGCGTTGGCGAAGCAGGGCAAGTTTCAATCCCTTCAAGGTACGATCCCAACCGTCGGATACCACACCCGAACGGTATGGTATCCTTCGTTTCAATCCCTTCAAGGTACGATCCCAACGATAACCAGGTAGCACACCGCGTCGCGGTATTGTCCGTTTCAATCCCTTCAAGGTACGATCCCAACCCCGCTTTAAGGAACTGCGGAAAAAATACAATTTGGAAGTTTCAATCCCTTCAAGGTACGATCCCAACCAAAAATCCACTGTGAATTTCCGCTGAGTCAATTTGACCGTTTCAATCCCTTCAAGGTACGATCCCAACACAGACCGAAAGGAGGATTTAAAAATGGGTAAAATAGGTTTCAATCCCTTCAAGGTACGATCCCAACACGAAGGTTATATTTTGGTGGAAAAAGACTCATACAAGTTTCAATCCCTTCAAGGTACGATCCCAACCGCGTCGGATTTGTCGGGATCGAGACGACACGATCCCAACGTTTCAATCCCTTCAAGGTACGATCCCAACGGAAATACGGGCTGGTAAACCGTTGAAACAAGCGCGTTTCAATCCCTTCAAGGTACGATCCCAACATGCCGTCCACCCCTTCCGCAAAAACTGGGAAATTTTATGTTTCAATCCCTTCAAGGTACGATCCCAACAACAAGACTAGAAGACGAAAGCTTTGATAATTTCGTGTTTCAATCCCTTCAAGGTACGATCCCAACGAACAAACGGCGGCGTTTAATGAGGTACTGGCGCGGGTTTCAATCCCTTCAAGGTACGATCCCAACCGTCCGCGGAAGCGCCGTCGTCTTTGCCAACATTCCCAGTTTCAATCCCTTCAAGGTACGATCCCAACCTCGTTGACGGCGGCATGGATGCGCTATTTGCATGGTCGTTTCAATCCCTTCAAGGTACGATCCCAACCAAGGCTTCCCGGACCGCCGAGCGATCCGGAAAACCGTTTCAATCCCTTCAAGGTACGATCCCAACCTCGCCGCCGTCCGGCGAAAGGACGGCGGCGGGAAAGAAGTTTCAATCCCTTCAAGGTACGATCCCAACCGTCGCCGGTGGCGGCATCAAGAGAAAGATGCAAAAGTTTCAATCCCTTCAAGGTACGATCCCAACCTTTTAGACTAGTATAGCAAACCGGCGAAAAACGAGTTTCAATCCCTTCAAGGTACGATCCCAACACGCTGCGGGATACGCGCCCAAGCCCCCGGATCACACACGTTTCAATCCCTTCAAGGTACGATCCCAACCCCGGAGGAACCGCCGTGACGTTTGATACGCCGTATCGCTGTTTCAATCCCTTCAAGGTACGATCCCAACCCGAACGATGACCGGCGACCTGGGCGCGGATCCGGCCGCGTTTCAATCCCTTCAAGGTACGATCCCAACCAAGCGAACCGCGACGCTCCATTACACCTACCACCGTACCCTGTTTCAATCCCTTCAAGGTACGATCCCAACCCGCCCTCGCCTCAATGCGCGATAAGCCTGCCAAGCGGTTTCAATCCCTTCAAGGTACGATCCCAACCGCCGGTCATCGTTCGGATTTAGCGGCCGGATTCGCGCTGTTTCAATCCCTTCAAGGTACGATCCCAACCTCTCAACGGTCAAATCAAGAGCCGGGTCAGCAAGTCGTTTCAATCCCTTCAAGGTACGATCCCAACCGTCTGGCTAAGGGGTATACTCTTATGGAAGGGTTGAGTTTCAATCCCTTCAAGGTACGATCCCAACCCCCATACTGTTCGAGCCACTCAATGACTGAACTAGGTTTCAATCCCTTCAAGGTACGATCCCAACCTCAAGCGTATAAACAGGCCAACTGGCCGCCGGTACGAGTTTCAATCCCTTCAAGGTACGATCCCAACCCCGTAATTACCCACCCGATCGGCCCCATCGCCAAACCCGTTTCAATCCCTTCAAGGTACGATCCCAACCCCATACCCGCCCCTGACTCGGTTGCGCGTGGCGCCGGTTTCAATCCCTTCAAGGTACGATCCCAACACGCAATCGCATTTACCGCTCAAACGATCTGGAACGGTTGTTTCAATCCCTTCAAGGTACGATCCCAACCCAGGCGCTGGCCATTGCCTATCGAATCATGCGCGGTTTCAATCCCTTCAAGGTACGATCCCAACACGGCACTCAGCATCGACGACGCTTGCACGAGTTCTGGGTTTCAATCCCTTCAAGGTACGATCCCAACGACGAAGTGATCAACATGCGTCCAGAGGAATTTATTGCGTTTCAATCCCTTCAAGGTACGATCCCAACTCATGTCCAAATCCAAAATTTTGTTAAAAATTTCGATGTTTCAATCCCTTCAAGGTACGATCCCAACAAGAAGGAAATTTTAGGCATTACAAAAAAGAAAAAAGTTTCAATCCCTTCAAGGTACGATCCCAACGGTTGTGCAGCTACCTTTTCAATACGTCGTTCTGTTATGTTTCAATCCCTTCAAGGTACGATCCCAACTTTAAATTTTTGCCGGATATTTCTATTCCGCCTCCGGGTTTCAATCCCTTCAAGGTACGATCCCAACGAAACAGAACTAAAAAGACCAGTAATAAGACTACCGTTTCAATCCCTTCAAGGTACGATCCCAACCTGAAGCTCATCCGCTGAAGGCTGCAGATGGATCGGTGTTTCAATCCCTTCAAGGTACGATCCCAACATATGTTTTTCCCGCTCGGCGACGTGCCGAGCGATTTGTTTCAATCCCTTCAAGGTACGATCCCAACCCTGTTGCGCCGACTTTGCCTTGCGTAGCACTTTGCAGTTTCAATCCCTTCAAGGTACGATCCCAACTCCGAATTACGAGTCATTGTTCCGGCATCTTGTCGAATGTTTCAATCCCTTCAAGGTACGATCCCAACGAGAATTTCAAGAAGACGCAAATTCGTACCAAATTAATTGTTTCAATCCCTTCAAGGTACGATCCCAACAACGCCGCCGTTTGTTCGGCAAGCGCAATTTGGAAAGTTTCAATCCCTTCAAGGTACGATCCCAACATCCGTCCATCGTCGGCGACCCACGCCCAAAGGCCGCCGGTTTCAATCCCTTCAAGGTACGATCCCAACGTTTTAGACCGCGCCCCTGCGAAAGGGGCGCGGAAGGTGTTTCAATCCCTTCAAGGTACGATCCCAACGTACCAAGCGAAGAAACCGAAGAAAACAAACCAGTTATGTTTCAATCCCTTCAAGGTACGATCCCAACCAATCCAAGAATCATAATGCTTAGACCACTCTGAAACCGTTTCAATCCCTTCAAGGTACGATCCCAACTGTGTTTTCTAAAAATTAGAAAATAGAAACAAGCAGGTTTCAATCCCTTCAAGGTACGATCCCAACTTTGTATTAATCAGTGGAGTCACCATTTTTTGGACGTTTCAATCCCTTCAAGGTACGATCCCAACACCCAAAACGATAGTCACGCCCAAAACCAAAATCGACAGTTTCAATCCCTTCAAGGTACGATCCCAACGCCGGGCGACGCCGCACCAGGCGGACGTCGCCCGCATCGGTTTCAATCCCTTCAAGGTACGATCCCAACCGCTCGATTTCCTTTTGCAGCGCCTCGATTTCAGCTTGTTTCAATCCCTTCAAGGTACGATCCCAACCATCGTGATTTCGTCGTAACGATACGTCGCCATCTTTTGTTTCAATCCCTTCAAGGTACGATCCCAACTCATCGGAAGTGATCCGCTGGCCGCGGCTGAAAAACGTTTCAATCCCTTCAAGGTACGATCCCAACCTGCGCCTGCGCCGGAGCCGCCGTCCGCGCCGGTGTGTTTCAATCCCTTCAAGGTACGATCCCAACGTCACAGTCGCACGCGCGGTGACCACGACCAACCCAGTTTCAATCCCTTCAAGGTACGATCCCAACACGATCATTTGTTCGCCTATGCGCGGGCACTTGGTGTGGTTTCAATCCCTTCAAGGTACGATCCCAACCCGACGTAACGCCGTCCGGCCATGACGCGGCGCCATGTTTCAATCCCTTCAAGGTACGATCCCAACACTTTTGCGCTTACCGGGCTTATCGGGCTCTGCGAGTTTCAATCCCTTCAAGGTACGATCCCAACCAGAACGAAATCGAGTACGATAAAATCCCTTTTTCAGAGTTTCAATCCCTTCAAGGTACGATCCCAACGAGTTTTTCAAGAAGATTTAACCACTTCCGACGATTTTTGTTTCAATCCCTTCAAGGTACGATCCCAACCCTGTGGCCACGGATTCCGGTTTTCCTGGATGTCATCGTTTCAATCCCTTCAAGGTACGATCCCAACCGGGCTTATTTAATGGATTGCAGGATGAAGAAATAGTTTCAATCCCTTCAAGGTACGATCCCAACGAAATGGATTTTTTCCAAAAAATCCTTGATCAAATGCGTTTCAATCCCTTCAAGGTACGATCCCAACGACGAGAGGCTGGCCGGCCCAGCGACCCTCTTTATGCCGGTTTCAATCCCTTCAAGGTACGATCCCAACTTGGCATGGCAAATCGTTGCTATGCCGACTGGGGGCGTTTCAATCCCTTCAAGGTACGATCCCAACTATCGTCTCTTCGTTAGCCGCGCAGGCTGCGGCCAAGTTTCAATCCCTTCAAGGTACGATCCCAACTCGTTTATAATCAATGGATCAGAAGCGATCCCAACTCCGTTTCAATCCCTTCAAGGTACGATCCCAACCCCCTTGAACGGGACGAGTGGGTTAGGGAAGCTGGTTTCAATCCCTTCAAGGTACGATCCCAACGCCGCCGTGTTTGGCCGCATGGCATTGCCGGCACAAGTTTCAATCCCTTCAAGGTACGATCCCAACTTCGCCGCGGCGAATGTGCTCCTTTTGTCAGCATGGGTTTCAATCCCTTCAAGGTACGATCCCAACCGGATTTTTTAGAGTAAAGATTCTTGAACCGAAGACGCGTTTCAATCCCTTCAAGGTACGATCCCAACTTCCTGCAATTCCAAGAATCGACTTCTTGCCACTTGAGTTTCAATCCCTTCAAGGTACGATCCCAACTCCAGCGCGGCGAGTTCCAACCCTTTGTCAGTATGGGTTTCAATCCCTTCAAGGTACGATCCCAACACGTCTGACGACGTTACCGGCATCGTCATAAACAAGTTTCAATCCCTTCAAGGTACGATCCCAACCTACAAAAAAGGTTTCACTGTTTTTTGAAAACGGTCTTGTTTCAATCCCTTCAAGGTACGATCCCAACCTCGTTCTCTCGACGTTTTGAAAAATATGGGAAAGGGTTTCAATCCCTTCAAGGTACGATCCCAACATCAAATCAACGCAGGATGTTTCTGTGTTGATTTGATTCGTTTCAATCCCTTCAAGGTACGATCCCAACAAAGTACACTTTGGTTTCGTTGGAAGTTCGAAAATGGTTTCAATCCCTTCAAGGTACGATCCCAACGAATTGCAGGAAGAATACAAAAAGAGAGGAGGCAAAGTTTCAATCCCTTCAAGGTACGATCCCAACGTGAATATGGTGGCCCTGAAGAAGGTGGATGGTGGTAGTTTCAATCCCTTCAAGGTACGATCCCAACCGGTCGCGTCTGTTACGGTTCTTGTTTTTCGCATTTGCGGTTTCAATCCCTTCAAGGTACGATCCCAACCGGAGGATAACGACGGATGACGTTGCCGTCGTTCCCAGTTTCAATCCCTTCAAGGTACGATCCCAACGACCGCGAGGCGGACGACGATCTGGGAAATATGTACGTTTCAATCCCTTCAAGGTACGATCCCAACCATCTATAAAAGTCTCTATGTTTTTTGAAGATGGTCTAGTTTCAATCCCTTCAAGGTACGATCCCAACACCCTAAGACGAAAACTATCAACACCCTCGGAGAAAGTGTTTCAATCCCTTCAAGGTACGATCCCAACTCTACCAGCCATATAGACGTCGTCCCTAAAGTAACGAAGTTTCAATCCCTTCAAGGTACGATCCCAACTGGAGCCAAGCCTCCCTTAATATCTCCACAGGGTCTGGCCAGTTTCAATCCCTTCAAGGTACGATCCCAACCAAAACTTCCACCCGTTGTGGTGGATCCGACATTTGAGTTTCAATCCCTTCAAGGTACGATCCCAACTGGGGCCCACAAATAGTTATCGCAGATGAGTCTCAAAAGATGTTTCAATCCCTTCAAGGTACGATCCCAACACAATTTGCTAATATGATTACAGAATTCATCAAAAAAGTTTCAATCCCTTCAAGGTACGATCCCAACCCATGCCGACAAAAGGCGCCATTTCACCGCGGCGGATGTTTCAATCCCTTCAAGGTACGATCCCAACTGAATTTCCGCCGAGTCTATTTGCCCAAGATCAAAGTTTCAATCCCTTCAAGGTACGATCCCAACGAAACCCTCACTTCATCAATCCGATTATCACGATCCCAGTTTCAATCCCTTCAAGGTACGATCCCAACTACGGGCGATGTATCAGTAATCGAAGATGTGTTCGGGTTTCAATCCCTTCAAGGTACGATCCCAACGCATAAAAATAAACCTTACTCTTTTCTTCTTCATTTGAGTTTCAATCCCTTCAAGGTACGATCCCAACTCTGTTAGTGCGATTTTTTGCATGAAAGGTGTTTGAGTTTCAATCCCTTCAAGGTACGATCCCAACACAAAGGAGGAATGCTTGGATCTCCCCGAAACAATGTTTCAATCCCTTCAAGGTACGATCCCAACCCGACGTTCCTGCGCAGTCGGTCGACGTGTTTATGTGTTTCAATCCCTTCAAGGTACGATCCCAACGTTGTTCGAGGCGTGTTCGAAGCCCCATCGCTTATAGAGTTTCAATCCCTTCAAGGTACGATCCCAACCCAAAAATGCCCAGAATAAACGACACCAGCATAGAAACGTTTCAATCCCTTCAAGGTACGATCCCAACTGACGTCGACACCACAGGTATGCCGTCGACTTGATCGAGTTTCAATCCCTTCAAGGTACGATCCCAACTCACGAACAGAATTACCACTATAGGCACGTATTTCCAGTTTCAATCCCTTCAAGGTACGATCCCAACGGGGCACAAAATACAGGAAGAGAGTCTCGCGCTTTGAGTTTCAATCCCTTCAAGGTACGATCCCAACAATTGACTCAGCGGAAATTCATAGCGGATTTTTGCTCAGTTTCAATCCCTTCAAGGTACGATCCCAACGGATCCAAAAAAAGTAAATAGTGCTTTACGATTCCAAGGTTTCAATCCCTTCAAGGTACGATCCCAACCCAAAACACCGCTTCCCTATTTGACATTTCGACATCTTCGCCCAAAATCCTGCTGCCTTTTTCGCAATAATATCGATCGCCAAAAAAACGCTTACATCCTCGATAAACTTCCCCAATCTCATTTTTTCTTCACTTTTCTTGCTGTCGTCGATCCCCGGGGGTTTTTGCTCGATCGGAGGTCGACGACAAAATCGCCGTGCGCTGAGGCCTTTTCCGCAACGTTTGGTTTGTTTTTTCCGTGCTTGATCCTGTATACTGATCTTGACCCGTGTGCGGAAAGGAACGAGGCAAGCATGGACTTGACTTATCGGATCGCGTTGTTCGTGCATGTATTATCAGCTGTGCTGATGGGCTTTTATCTGCTCGCGCCGTTTTTGTTGCCGGGGGCGAAAGCGGAAGAGGCCGTCCGGCGCGTCGTCGCGAAGGTGGTGGGACGGTTGAACCGCGTCGGCCAGTACGTCCTGGTTGCGGCGGTGTTGTCGGGCGGCTACATGCTGCATGGCGCCAACTATTCGGTGATCTGGATCATTCTAGTGATCGTTCTGGTGTTGGCGCTGTTCACATTTTCCGGAATGCTTGGGAAACCGCTTCGCGAGCTGGCCGTTCACGCCCCGGAGGCAACGCCCGAAAACCGCGACGAGGGACAAGCGGCTTCCGTCGAACGGCGTGCGCGCATGTTCGCCTGGCTGGCGGCGGCGACGTATTTTTTGCTGGTCGTCGTGATGTTGTTTCCCGACATTTGATCGTCTGCTTGGGGGCTGCCGCTCGGGCGAGCGCCGGCCGGGCTGCAGTCTGAGCGCCCGCCTGAGCACCCGCCGGTCGGCGGCGCCGGAAGTTTAAGCGTCGGACGACGGGTCGGAGCCGTTTTCGGATTTGGCCATTTCGTCCAGCGTCTGCGAAAAGCTCGGCGCAAACTGCTGCAGAAAATAGTCGAGTTCGGGCAGCGCCATGTCCCGCATGGCCTGCTCGATCTGTTTTTGCGCGACGGAAAATTCGCGGTTGCCCGCGGTTTGTTCGGTGACGCATTTTAAGTAGGCGTCAAGCAGGTCGGCCGCTTTCAGGATGCGCCGGACGTCGTCGCGATCGGTGTCCCCGGCGATGAGCGGCCGGTAGACGCGGCGCAGCGGTTCCGGCACCATGCCGGCGAGCCGTTCGGCGGCTTCGCGCTCGATTTCGCGGAAATGGCGCAAAATGTCCCGGTTGTGATGTTTCACCGGGGTCGGGATATCGCCGGTGAACACTTCGGTGGCGTCGTGAAACAGCGCCAGCGCGACAGCGTGTTCGGTCGGGTACGAACGGCCGAACAGTTCGTTGCCGATCGTGCAGAGCGCGTGCGTCAGGAGCGCGACCTGGTAGGCGTGTTCGGCGACGTTTTCGCGCGTGACGCTGCGCATGAGGCTCCAGCGGCGGATGTATCGCAATCGGTACATGTAGGCGAAGAAGGGGTAGCCGTTTTGCCGCGCGTGTTCGGGTGCGCCGGAGGTATCGTCGCCCAGGTTGGTGCCCCCAGCGGCGCTTGCGTTGGGATGCGGGTCGATGCCCGGGCCGGCGTTCGTTCGGAGGCCGGCCCGGTTTTTCTCCTGCTCCCACGGGTGTTGCGGTTCCGAGGCGTCGGCGGTCTGCGGCATCGCATCGATCCCCTTTCTCGCCGCCGCATGCGTTTTTCGTCCTGCCTGCCGAAAAGTGCGGTCGCCGTCGGCCGCACAGGAGGTTCAGCCGTTCGGCGTCGGCCGCTGGCGGGGCGACCGTCCGCGGGCCGGCTGCGGCGCAGGTCTCGTTCCCGGAACATTATAGCACAAAAACGGGAGCGCGAGGATCGGACTCTTTCGCCAACCCGCCGGGCGGCTCAGGCTTTTCTGAATACCGACGTCCTGAATACCGACGCCGCTGCCAGGACCAAGCATACGCCCGCCAGCCACCCTAAAACGGCGTAACTGTCGGTTAAACGGTCCGTTCCGCCGAAGTACAAAATATCGCGCAACCCTTCCGACACGAACCGAAACGGCGTCCAGACGTACACGCCGAGCCGCGTCGCCTCCGGCAGAAACTCCGGCGGCAGGTTGATCACCGGCATCGAGAAGAAAAAGAGCAGCACCAGCAGGCCGACGGCCGGGAGGTCCAGCCAGTTCAACAAAGAAATTTGCAGGAGGAAAAAGGCGGATCCGGCCAGCCAGAGAAACAGCCACGCTTTCATCCCGTTATGGAGTTCCATGCCGTACCACGACGACGCCGTCCACAGCAAAAACGCCGATACAAGGCCGGCGAGAAGAAGGCCGGCCGCCGTCTGGGCAAGCACCGCGGCCCAGGGGGCGGAACCGTCGTGTCGTTCTTTCCGGGCGGCAAGGAACAGGAAAATGCTTGCGACCAGACTGCCGATCCACAAAAGCTGCGTCAGCATGTTCGGCGCGTTGCCGCTTGCGTTGTTCGCGCCGACGGGGTGCGCCGTTTCTTCGCGCAACATAAAGGGGGTCAGCATCGCACTTGCCGTGCGGATCATCATTTGTCCCAACATTTGCCGAACCGCCGCGGCCGCCTGCGCATTCATCCCTTCGTTGATCAAAATCGTCACGGTTGCCGGCTTCGGGTTGGCCGTTTGCAGCGACAACAGGCCGGCGCTGAAATCCGCGGGAATGATCAGTGCGCCGTAATAGTCCCGATGGTCGATCCCCCGGCGGGCGTCCGCCTCGCTCTGGAGAACGTGCCATTTCAGCGGGATTCCTTTTGTTTCCTGGAGTTTGGACCGGATCGTTTCTCCCGCCGCCAGACGCCCCCCGTCCGGAAGCTCGGCTCCCCGGTCCAGCACGACCAGAGCGACCGGCAAATCTTTGGGCGTCGCTCCGAGTACCGATCCCATCATGGCCAGGCCGAACAACGCCACCACGGCGAAAACGGCCGCAATTTTCGCCCATAACAGCCGTTGTCGAAACAAATGCATGGAAACTCACCTATCCTTTGCTCTTAATTTAATAGACATGATGTTGATTAATGATCGCGCTGTTCATTATAATGGAAGTTGCGCGGTGTTTCAATCATCAGTTCTTTTTTGAAATGTTCAGCAATCGACACGAAACTTGCGTTTTGTTCATTTTCACGGTCGACGGGAGGGGCACCGATGAAAAAACAGGACCGCCGGAAAGCCAGGACGAGGCAATGGTTGTACAAAGCTTTGCTCGAACTGATGGAAGAGAAAGGAATGGAAGGCGTCACGGTCAGCGAACTGACCGAACGGGCGGGCGTCAACCGGGGGACGTTTTATCTGCACTTTCGCGATCCGTCCGATATGCTGAATCAATACAAGATGGAAGTTCTCGATGGGTTGGCACAGGAGCTGGACCGGATCGATCCGTTCGAGCTTCAACGATACGCCAGGAAAAACGAACCTTATCCGGTCAGCCTGCGGGTTCTCGAATATATCGACAAACACGCGGATTTTTTTCGGGTCATGTTCGGGCCGAAGGGGGATATCTCCTTTCTTATGCAAATCAAGGAATTCATGAAGAACAAAATGTCCGACTATTTCTCAAAAAACTTTCCGCAGACCGATCGCGCTCTTGTTCCCCGCGATTATGCGATCGCGTACGTCGTATCCGGCAATCTCGGCCTTTTGGCGTATTGGTTTGAGACGGGAAGACGGCTTCCTCCGGCCGAAATCGCCCGCATGGTGACCCGGATTCTGAGCGACGGTCCGCTGGCGTCGATCGGGTTGAAGGAGTGACGGCGACCGGTGGCCGGGTTTGGACGCCGACGGGTCGGCCGGCTGCGGATACCGTGAACCCCCGCCGCAAATCTGTTATCATGAAAAGTAAAGGGTCGAACGTGAGGAAAGAGGGGGACGGCATGAACCTTTTCCGACAGAGCATGTACGAACTGGTCGTAGAGACGTCGACGAACTTGCCGGCCGACGTGCGGCGGGCGATCCGGTCGGCGCGCGAGCGGGAAGATGCCGGCACACGGGCGGCGCTGGCGCTCGATACGATCGCTGAAAATATCGCGATGGCCGAATGCGACGTGTTGCCGATCTGCCAGGACACGGGAATGCCGACGTTTTTCGTCCGCTGTCCGGTCGGCGCCAACCAGCTTGAGATGAAACGCGACATCCGCGAGGCGGTGCGGCAGGCGACGCTGGAGGGCAAGCTCCGGCCGAATTCGGTCGATTCGCTGACGGGTAAAAACAGCGGCGACAATCTCGGCCCCGGTACGCCCGTCATTCATTTCGAACAGTGGGAACGCGACGACGTCGAGGTGCGGCTGCTCTTAAAAGGCGGCGGCTGCGAGAACAAGAACATCCAGTACAGCCTGCCGTGCGAGCTGGAGGGTCTCGGCCGTGCGAACCGCGATCTGGACGGCGTGCGCAAGTGCATCCTGCACGCGGTATACCAGGCGCAGGGGCAGGGCTGCAGCGCAGGGTTCATCGGCGTTTGCATCGGCGGCGACCGGACGACCGGGTACGAGCTGGCGAAAGAGCAGCTGCTTCGTCCGGTGGACGACGTCAACCCCGACCCGAGGCTGCGGGAGCTGGAAGCATACGTGATGGAAGCGGCCAACCGGCTCGGCGTCGGCACGATGGGGTTCGGCGGCAACGTAACGCTGCTCGGATGCAAGATTACGGCGGCCAACCGGCTGCCGGCGAGTTTCTTCGTCTCGGTCGCCTACAACTGCTGGGCGTTTCGCCGGCAGGGCGTCCGGATCGATCCGTCGACCGGCGCGATCGTCGAGTGGCTGTACGAGCGCGGGCAGAGCGTGCCGATGGCGCCCGGGGCGGCCGAATCCGTCGGCGGGCAGGCGGCGAAGGGCGTTGCGGCTGTGGGCGAAAATCGGCGCACGTTCGTGCTGACGGCGCCGCTGTTGGAAGAAGACGTTCGGCAGCTTCGCGTCGGAGACGTCGTCGTGCTGAACGGTCTCGTGCATACCGGTCGCGACGCGCTGCATAAATATTTGGTCGATCACGATTCGCCGGTCGATCTGCGCGGCGGCGTCATCTATCACTGCGGGCCGGTCGTCGTCAAAGACGAACAGGGGCGCTGGGCGGTCAAGGCGGCGGGGCCGACGACGAGCATCCGCGAGGAGCCTTACCAGGCCGACATCATCCGCAAGTTCGGCGTCCGCGCGGTCGTCGGCAAAGGCGGCATGGGCGCCAAGACGCTTGCCGCGCTGAAGGAATGCGGCGCGGTTTATCTGAACGCGATCGGCGGCGCAGCGCAATATTATGCGCAATGCATCAAGGAAGTCGAAGGGGTCGATTTTCTCGAATTCGGCATACCGGAAGCGATGTGGCATCTGCGCGTCGAAGGGTTTGCCGCGATCGTGACGATGGACGCCCACGGCAACAGCCTGCACGCCGATGTGGAGAAAGATTCGCTGGCGAAGCTCGCCGAGCTGAAAGAGCCGGTGTTCACGTGAGCGGGAAAAACGTCGGCGATCCTGCCGTCCATGTCGCCGCGCCTTACGACGGAAAGCCGGCCATAGAACCGGTCGAGCCGCGGCCCGCAGGTCTGGCCGGACGTTCCGTCGAACGCCCGGCCGTACAGTCGGACGTGCGGACGGACGGATCGGAGCTTTCGGACGCGCAACAGGACGTGCGCGCAAGCGGGCCGGGGTTTCCGCCTGCTTCTCATGCGCGGTGGCGCGAAGCTGGGCTTGCGTTCAACCGCGCGTTCGAGCGCTATCTGTTTCTGATCGTGCCGGCGACGCTCGTCGCGGGCTTTTTCCTGTCGCCCTGGCTGAAGGCTGCGACGGAAGCCGTGCCGTGGATGTTCGCGTTTCTGACGTTCGTCATGGCGATGGATTGCCGGCTGGCCGACATCCGGCGCGCGCTCGCAATGCCGGGAACGCTGGCGGCAGTGTTCGCGGCCGTGCACGTGCTCGTGCCGGCCGTCGCCTATGCGGTCGGATCCGCCGCATTCGGGAGCGGATCCCTGCTTACGGTCGGCCTTGTGCTGTTTGCGGCGATTCCCGTGGGAGTGTCGTCGATTTTGTGGGTCGGCCTGTCGAACGGTTTTGTGCCGTTTGCGCTGGCGTTCGTCGTGCTCGACTCGGCTCTCAGCCCGATCGTCGTGCCGTGGACGATCGAGCTTCTGTTCGGTGAGACGGTTCGGTTTTCGTTCTGGGGGATGGCGCTCGATCTTGCGCTGATGGTCGTGTTGCCGACGGCGCTCGGCGTGCTTGCGTGCGAATGGACGAAAGGCAAAATCAAGCCGGCGACGGCGCCGCTGGCGTTGCCGCTGTCGAAGCTGGCGTTCGCCGGGGTCGTAGCCGTCAATGCGGCGGTCATCGCGCCGCAGGTCAGAGAGCTTCGGCCGGAGGCGGCCGCCGTCGTGCCGATGTGCGTGCTGATCGCCGCGATCGGTTATGCGGCGGGTTGGTTGGCCGGACGCCTGTTCCGCCGGGAACTGGCGGCGTCGACGCTTGGCTATTTAAGCGGAATGCGCAATATTTCGCTCGGCATCGTGCTTGCGGCCGCGCATTTCGAGCCGCTGGCGGCGGTACCGGTGGTGCTGGCGATTCTGATCCAGCAGCCGCTGGCGACGTTGTGGCATGTGCTCGTCCGGCGGCGGTGGCAAGGACGGCGACTGCGGGGAGTCGGTTGACGAATGCGGTTCCGGCACCGGCTGACGGCGGTTTCGGTCGCTTTGCTCGCGTTAGCGACGGTTGCGTCCGGTCTGTATGCGGCAAGACTGCTGGAGCGGGCGCATATCGCCGAACTGCGCGACGCGCTGGCGCGTGAAGGCAAGCTGATCATGACCGCAGATGGTCTCGGCGTGAACTGGACGGATTTCCCGACAGCCGAACCGTCGGATCGTTTCGGGCGGCTGGCGGCGGAGCTGAAACAGGTGACAGGCGCGCGCATCACCTTGATCCGGTCCGACGGCGTCGTGCTCGGCGATTCCGATGCGGACGCGCGTTCGATGGACAACCACGCCGACCGCCCGGAAGTCGTTGCGGCGCGGCGTGAGGGGATCGGATACGCGATCCGGCACAGCGACACGGTGGACGCGGACATGCTGTACGTTGCCGTCGCCGTCCCGGCCGGTGATACGTGGAATGCGGCGATCAGGGGGGACACGACCGCCGTCGCGGCTCCGGTCGGGTTCGTGCGGCTTTCGCTCCCGCTCGGTTCAGTGGCCGAATCGGTGCGCGCTCTGTGGTTCGGCCTGGCGGCGGGTTTCGCAGTGTCGTTTCTCGTCGCGGCGTTCGTCATGTGGCGGGTTGCGGGGGGGCTCACCCGTCCGCTCGAGCGGATCGCGCGCGCGGCCGAGCGGATGGCGGCGATGGATTTTTCCGGACGGCTCCGATTTCGCCGGGACGACGAGATCGGCAAAGTAGCGCGGACACTCGACGCGATGGCGGACCGGCTCGAGCGGCAGATCGGGCTGGCGAGGGAGGAACAGGCGCGCCTGAACAGTGTCCTTTCGGCGATGGCCGGCGGGGTCGCGCTCGTCGGCCCGGACGGCCGGCTGTCGCTCGTCAACCCGTCGGCCGAACGCATGCTCGGCCTGTCGCCGCGGGAATGGGAAGGTCGATCGTTCGAGGAGCTGCGGCGGGCTTCGACCGAACTCGTTCGTCTCGTGCGGACGTGTTTGGAAAGGCGAGAACCGATCCGCGAAGAAATTCGGCTGTTCGTGCAGCAGGAACGCATCGTCGAAGTCCAGCTCGTGCCGCTTGAAGGCGCTGGGGACGTGCTGCTGTTTCTGTACGACATGACGGCCGTCCGGCGGCTGGAACAGATCCGCAGCGAATTCGTCGCCAACGTGTCGCACGAGCTGAAAACGCCGATCGCTGCGGTAAAAGGTTTTGCAGAGACGCTTCTGTCCGGCGCGATCGACGACCGGGAAGCGGTCCGAGCGTTCCTCAAAATCATTTTCGACGAAAGCGACCGACTGAACCGGTTGATCGGCGATCTGCTCGAGCTGTCCAAAATCGAGTCGCGGCAGATCGAACTCAGGTTTTCGCCGGTTCATCTCGCACCGTTCGTCCGGGAGACGGTCGACTTGATGCGCGCGGCGGCGGAGGCGAAGCGGATCGAACTGGAAGTCGACATTCCGGAAGATATTTATCTAGAAGCCGATGAAGATCGTCTACGTCAAATTTTGCTTAATCTGTTGTCGAACGGAATCCAGTATACGCCGGAAGGCGGCAAGGTGTCCGTGCGCGCGGAGTGGGCGGAAAGCCGGGAAGGCGGCGGAGAAAACGGCGAGGAACCCTCCCGCGTCCGCATCGCGGTCGAGGACACCGGTATCGGCATCCCGAAACAGGATTTGCCGCGCATTTTCGAGCGGTTTTACCGCGTCGACAAGGCGAGGTCGCGCGCTTCCGGCGGCACGGGGCTCGGGCTGTCGATCGTTCGGCATCTCGTCGAGGCGCACGGCGGCACGATTTCCGTAGAAAGTGAACTCGGCGTCGGTTCGACGTTTACGCTGGAGCTGCCGGTTTTGCAGTGATCTTAACACGACGTTAACATGGGGTTGATACGATATTTTCAAAAGCTTCTTCAGCGAGGGGGAAACGGCATCCGTGTCGCGGCGCGTGCTGGTCATTGAGGACGAACCGACCTTGTCCCGTCTTTTGTCCTACAATCTGGCGCAGGAAGGCTATGCCGTCGAGGTGCGCGATCACGGCGGCGAAGGTTTGCAGGAAGCGCTTTCAGGATCGTATGACCTGATCGTTCTGGATTTGATGCTGCCCGGCATGGGCGGGATGGAGGTGCTGGAGCGGCTGCGGAGCGAAGGCATCCGGACGCCGGTCGTCATTTTGACCGCCCGCGGTGCGGAGGAGGAAATCGTGCAGGGTCTGCGGCTCGGTGCGGACGATTATGTGACGAAGCCGTTCGGCGTCGCCGAGCTGCTCGCGCGCATCGCCGCCGTGTTGCGGCGGGCGTCGGGCGTCGAACCGGAACGAGCTGAAGAACAAGAGAACGTCGTCGCGATCGGCGGTTTGCGCATTTATCCGGACAAATACGAAGTGACGGTCGGCGGCCGCCCGATCGCCCTTCGGCCGAAAGAGTTCGAGGTGTTGCTCTATCTCGTCAAACGGCCTGGCGTCGTCGTCACGCGCGACGACCTGATGAACGCCGTTTGGGGATTCGACTACGTCGGCGGCCAGCGGACGGTCGACGTCCACGTCAGTTCCTTGCGGAAGAAACTCGAGCTCGACGGTGAATCCGTCCGCATCGAAGCAATTCGCGGCGTCGGTTACAAGCTGGTCGTCCGCCAACCGGGTGAGAAAGCCGTCAGGAATTGACGGGAAATTCGGCTTACCGGTATAATCGAAATCAAAGCGACGGCGAAAGGCTTCCAAAAGACGGTGGGGAGGTGGAACCCGCCGGTTGTTCGCCGGAACGCGGCGGGGTTTCGTTGGACAGCGAGCCTTACAGTTGGATCGGCGTGATGGCGCAATGGGCGCTGGTGCTGTTGCTGGTGTTCCTGAACGGATTTTTCGTCGCGGCTGAGTTCGCGATCGTTAAGATCCGCGCGACGCGGCTCGACGCACTCGTTCAGGAGGGCAACGTCCGCGCCAGGTTCGCCAAGTCGATCGTCCGGAATCTGAACGCGTATCTGTCCGCCTGCCAGCTCGGCATTACGCTGGCGTCGCTCGGGCTCGGCTGGGTGGGCGAACCGTTCGTCGCGCGGTGGCTGCAGGCGATCCTGCCGAAAAGCGTACCGGAACCGGTGTTGCACACGGCGTCGTTCGTCGTGGCGTTTTCGCTGATCACGTTGCTGCACATCACGCTCGGCGAACAGGTGCCGAAAACGTTCGCGATCCGACAGGCGGAACGCGTGACGCTCTGGTCTGCGGCTCCGATGGTGCTGTTTTACCGCGTCATGTATCCGTTCATCTGGGCGCTTAACGGTCTGTCCAACTGGATGTTGCGGCGGGCGGGCATCGAGCCGGAATCCGGCCACGAATCCGCCCATACCGAGGAAGAAATCCGGATTTTGCTGAAAGAGAGCCATCAAAGCGGACTCATCGACAAAACAGAGCTCACATTCGTCGATAACATTTTTGAATTTTCGGAGACGCACGCTCGCGAAGTGATGGTGCCGCGGACGGAGATGGTGTGCCTGTACGCCGACGTTCCGATCGCCGAAAACCTGCGGATCGCGTTGACGGAGCGACATACGCGGTATCCGGTGTGCGCCCCCGACAAGGATCACATCATCGGATACGTCCATATCAAGGATCTGTTTAAGGCGGGGGAAAACGCCGACATTCGCGCGATCGTCCGGCCGCTTCTCACCGTGCCCGACTCGATGTCGATCAGCGAACTTTTGCGCCTGATGCAGAAAAAGCGCACGGAAATGGCGCTTTTGATCGACGAGTACGGAGGCACGGCGGGGTTGGTCACCGTCGAGGACATTCTGGAAGAGATCGTCGGCGAAATCCACGACGAGTTCGATGAGGCGCGTCCCGCCATCGAGCAGCGCGACGAGCGGACGTATTCGGTCGACGGCCTGCTGTTGATCGACGATTTCAATGCGTATTTCGGCGCCGACGTGCCGAACGACACGCACGACACGATCGGCGGCTGGATTCACGCGCAGGTCGAGTCGCCGCCGCGGCCGAACCAGACGGTTCGCTACGGCGGCATGGAGTTTGTCGTCGACGAGGTGGACCACATGCGCATTTCGCGCATTTCGGTTCGGGTGCTCGAACCCGGCGTCGGCGGCGAAGCCCGACAATCGCAGGCCGAGGAAGATTCCGGCGAGGAATGGGCGACGGCTTGACCGCCGCCGGCCTGCCAGCGGCGACCTCAGGGTGAGTCGGCGGCGAAACCCGAACAGTGACGATTCCACGGTTACGACGGAAAATCGGAGGCGAGCGCTCCTGCTTTGTGCCAGGAGGCGCGGTCGCCTTCTTTTTTTTCGCCTTTTTCGGCGGCCGCGGCGTTTTCGCCGTCCGTCCCGGCGTCCGTCCGTCCGCTTCGCAAGCGGAACACGCCGACTTCGGCAAACAGTGTCCGTGCCAGGTCCGCCAGCGAGGCGGCGCGCCCGGCCAGTTCGCGGACGGCGTCGTGCTGGGAGGCGGCGGCCGAGGAGACTTCCTCGGCATGGGCGACGGCCGCTTCGGCCAGTTTCGCGACGGCTTCGGCGACGGACCGCTGCAACCGGTTCTCTTCGGACGTGCGGCCGATCTGTTCGCGGATGCGGTCGATCTGGTCGGCCAGCTCCGCCATGGCGGCTTCGACTGCGGCGAAGGCGGTTTTCGTTTGCCGCAGGTGTTCCGCCTGTTCGGCGCCGCGGCCCGACAGACGGCCGAGCGCGGCGCGGGCGTCCGCGATGCGGCGGGACAGACCGCGCAGTTGTTCGCCGACCGTTTTGGCGGCTTGTGTCGTTTCTTCGGCCAGTTTCCGCACTTCGTCCGCGATGACGGCGAAGCCGGCGTGCTCGGGCCCGGCGCGAGCCGCCTCGATCGAGGCGTTGAGCGCGAGCAGATGGGTTTGCGCCGAAATGCCGGAGATGGCGGAGACGATTTTGCCGATGTTGGCGGAATCCGCGACCAGTCGCTCCAGATCCTCCGTCAGGGCTGTCAGCGCTTCATCGGTTCGCGCGGCCGCAAGTTCCAGATCGGCGATCGCCGCTCTGCCTCCGACGGAAGCGCGCGCGGTTTCTTCACCGAGGCGGCGCATCTGTTCCGCGCTGTCCAACAGGCGTTCCGCCTGTTCCGCCGTCCGTTTCGCTTGTTCGAAACCGCGTTCGGCTTCCATTGCCTGCCGTTCGGCGCCGGATGCGATTTCGCCGACCGCCCGGACGATTTCTTCATGAGCTTTCGCCGTCGAATCCGCAAAGCGGTCGAACGCTGCAGCGTGTTCCGCCAGCGTCGCCGCGACGCCGTGAACGCGCGACAGCAAGTCGGACAGCCGGCCGGCCATCCGGTCGAACTGACCGGAAAGTTGCCCGAGCTCGTCGTCCGAGTGGATGTCGGTATGGTGGGCGAGGTCGCCGTCGGCGACCCGGGCGGCCGCCAGCATCAGGGAACGGATCGGTCGCATGAGCGTGCGGACGAGCCAACCGGATGCGACGGCGGCAATGAGCGCGGTCAGAAACGGTACCGACCAGGCGACGAAGACGGCGTGCCGCAGGGCGTCCGCCGTCCTGTTCTGGGCGCGGCGGGCGCTTTCGGCGTAAGAAGCGGTGAATTTCTCGGACAGTTCGAACAGCATATCCCGGTGCGCTCCTGCCAGCGTGTACGCCTGCCGCATCAAGAAACCGGCCTGTTCCGGATCGGAGAAGGTCTGAATTTGATGGACGGTCCGTTCGAACAATCCGACGAATTCTTCCGCCGTAATGCGTAGTTGCGCTCTCCATTTGCGCTCGTCCGGCGTGGCTGCGGTATCGCCGATCTCATCGACGAGTGTTTTCAGCCGTTCGGCGATCGGTCCAAACTGCTCGAGTCGAGAGGTATTGCGCGAAATCCAGTAATCGGACAAGAGCAGATTCAGCTCGAGCGCCGTCTGTTGCAGATCTTCGGCGAGCATCATCCGGTTTTGCTGTCGTCTTTCTTCCTCTTGAAAGGTCCGGACGACGGACAATTCGCGCGCCAGGTAGGCCGAACCGGCCAGAAACAGAACCAGCACGACCGCAAACGAAAAAACGAGACGATCGCGCATCCGCAAGCCGCGTTTGAACACGGACAATCCCCCTTTCACCTCCAACGTATCCGATCGCCGTAAGCGGCGTGTAAAACGAACGTCATCGCCTCGTTAAAACGCACCGGACAAATTTTACACGGCGTTAACAAAACGTTGAGACGGCGAAAACACGGCGCCGTTACACTCGAAAGCGGAACCGGTCGAAAGACCGGATGCAAAGACCGAATTTTCATGGGGGAGGAATCCGAAGTTGAAGCAGTGGGAGTTGCGGGAAAAACGGATGTTCGGCCGGCTGTCGTTGCCGGTTGCGCTCGGCCTGGCACTCGTGTTGTCGGCCTGCGGCGGGGCAAAGCAGGAAAGCAGCGGAGCGGGTGCCGCGTCGCCGGCTGGTTCACCGCAAGGAAGCGCGAAAACGGAAGCGTCGCTGTCCGGCGAAATCCGGATCGACGGTTCGTCGACCGTCTTTCCGGTTACCCAGGCGGCGGCGGAAGAATTTATGAAAAAACATCCGGGGGTCAACATCACGGTCGCCGAATCCGGATCGTCCGCGGGATTTAAGAAAATCGGAAACCTGGAAATCGACATCGCGGACGCGTCGCGGCCCGCAAAACCCGAAGAACTGGAAGCGGTCAAAGCTAAAGGCGACGAACTGATCGAACTTCCGATCGCCTACGACGGGCTGACCGTCGTTGTCAACAAGAAAAATACGTGGGCGACGGAAATGACCGTTGAGGAACTGAAAAAGATTTGGGAGCCCGACAGCAAGGTGCGCAAGTGGAGCGACGTACGCGCCGGTTGGCCGGACCAGGAGATCAAGCTGTACGGGCCGGGAACGCAGTCGGGCACGTTCGATTATTTCACGGAAGTGGTCGTCGGCAAGGCGAAGGCGTCGCGAACCGACTACGTCGGCTCCGAAGACGACAACGTCCTGGTCAAGGGCGTCGCCGGCGACGAATACGCGCTCGGCTATTTCGGATTTGCCTACTATGTCGAAAACAAGGACAAACTGACCGCGGTCAAAATCAAGGAAAAGCCGGATTCGCCGGCGGTCGAACCGACGCACGACACGATTCTGAACGGCACGTATAAACCGCTGTCGCGGACGATCTTCGTGTACGCGCGCAAAAATTTGCTGTCGCAACCGCATTACAAGGCGTTCCTTGAGTTTTTGAACGGGCCGGAGGGCCGCAAGATCGTCGAAGAAGTTGGATACGTGAAACTACCGGACGACCAATATCAGAAAAATCTAGAAAAATTGAAATAATTCTTTGCCAGACGCGCCCCTCTCACGGGTCCTGGGGCTTCCGGTGCAAGAAGCCCCGGGATTCGCTTTTTAGAAGCCTTTTTTGAAAAAAAGGAGGCTTTCATGTGAAATTTCAAAGATCAAGATCCTTCTGGAACGCCGACCGGTTCATGCCGGGCGTTTTGCTGTTTTTTTCGGTCTTGTCGGTTGCGACGACGGCCGGCATCGTGCTGATCTTGGTCGTGGAATCGCTCGGGTTTTTTCGTCATGTGTCGGTCGCCGAATTTTTGACGGACACGCGCTGGACGCCGCTTTTTCACGACCAGCACTTCGGTGTCGCACCGCTTGTGGCGGGAACGCTGCTCGTTTCGGCGATCGCGACGGCGGTCTCGTTGCCGGTAGGACTTGCAAGCGCGATTTATTTGAATGAGTTCGCATCGTCGCGCGTTCGGGCGCTCGTCAAGCCGGCACTGGAAGTGCTTGCCGGCGTGCCGACGGTCGTTTACGGCTATTTCGCGGTGACGTTCGTGACGCCGGTGCTTCAGCGCTTATTTCCCGGCATGGAGATGTTTAACGCCCTGAGCGCGGGTCTGGTCATGGGCGTCATGATTATTCCGATTGTCTGTTCGCTCAGCGAGGACGCGATGGCGGCCGTGCCGCGCCCCTTGCGCGACGGCGCTTACGCGCTCGGCGCGACGCGGCTCGAGGTGGCGCTGCGCGTCGTCGTTCCGGCCGCGGCGTCGGGTGTCGGCGCGTCGTTCGTGCTCGGGCTGTCGCGCGCCGTCGGCGAAACGATGATCGTGTCGCTGGCGGCGGGCAATCTCGCGCAGTTGACGTTGAACCCGCTGGAGAGCATTCAGGCGATGACGGCGTATATCGTGCAGGTAAGCACCGGCGATACGCGGTTCGGTTCGGTGGAATACCAGACGATTTACGCCGTTGGTTTCGTTTTGTTCGTGATGACGCTCGCGATGAATATGATCGCCGACTGGTTGTCGCGCAAGTTTAGGGAGGCATATCAATGATCGTCGAAAATGTTCGGGACGTTCGCCGAATCGAGCGGAAGCGAAGGCTCGACCGGCTGTTTCACGTTTTGTTTTTCGCCGCGACGACGATCGGATTGATCGCCCTAGCGCTGCTTCTCGTGCAGGTGATTCGGCAGGGCGTCCATTGGCTTCGGCCGGAATTTTTCACGAATTTCGCGTCGCGCATTCCCGAGCGGGCGGGTATTAAAGCTGCGCTTGCCGGCACGCTCTGGCTGATGCTGATGACCGGGCCGCTGACGTTCGTCGTCGGCGTCGCGACGGCCGTCTACCTGGAGGAATACGCGCGCCCGGACTCGCGGCTGGCGCGGCTGATCCGGTTGAACATCGCCAATTTGGCCGGCGTGCCCTCGATTGTGTATGGGATGCTCGGGTTGACCGTGTTCGTCCGGTTTCTCGATCTGAAGAGGGGGCTTTTGACCGGGGCGCTGACGCTGACATTGCTCGTCTTGCCGACGATGATCGTGGCCGCGCAGGAAGCGATCCGCGCGGTGCCGGACCGGCTTCGCCACGCATCGCTTGCGCTCGGCGCGACGCGGTGGCAGACGGTCGTCCGTGTCGTCTTGCCCTCGGCGATGCCCGGGATTTTGACGGGAAGCATTCTCGCGCTGTCGCGCGCGATCGGCGAGACGGCGCCGCTGATCGTCATCGGCGCGGTAACGTATGTGGCGTTCATGCCGCGCAATTTGTTCGATTCGTTCACGGCGCTGCCGATCCAGATTTACAGCTGGACGGCTTTGCCGAAGGCTGAGTTCCAGGAGTTGGCGGCGGCGGCGATTATCGTCCTGCTGGCCCTTCTGCTCGGCATGAACGCACTGGCGATCGCGCTGCGCGACCGGTACCGGAACCGGTATCGCCGCTAGCTTTTCAGGGAGGGGACGCGTTTTGGAAAATCGACAAGACCACGAAACGATCGTGCGCATCCGCGGTTTGCAGCTCTATTACGGCACGTTTCACGCACTGAAAAATGTTTCGATGGACGTTCCCGGCCGCGCGGTGACGGCGCTGATCGGGCCGTCCGGCTGCGGCAAGTCGACGCTTTTGCGCACGCTCAACCGGATGAACGACATGATTCCCGGCGTCCGCATCGAGGGGAAAGTCGAAATCGGCGGCGTCGACATTTACGATCCGAAGGTGCACGTTGAGTTGCTGCGCAAGCAGGTCGGCATGGTGTTTCAGCAGCCGACGCCGTTTCCGAAATCGGTTTACGATAATGTCGCGTTCGGTCCGCGCATTCACGGCGTCCGCAAGAAGGCGGAACTCGACGAAATTGTGGAAAAAAGCCTGCGTGCGGCGGCGCTCTGGGACGAGGTGAAAGACCATCTGCACCGCTCGGCGTACGGTTTGTCCGGCGGGCAGCAGCAGCGGCTGTGCATCGCGCGCGCGCTCGCAGTCCAGCCGTCGATTTTGCTGATGGACGAACCGACGTCGGCGCTCGATCCGATCTCGACGCTGAAGATCGAAGAGCTGATCCGCGAGCTCAAGCGGTCGTATACGATCGTCATCGTCACGCACAACATGCAGCAGGCCGCGCGCATTTCGGATCGGACGGCGTTTTTTCTGCACGGCGAGCTGGTGGAGTACGCGGATACGGGCACGCTGTTTTCCAGACCGCGCGATCCGCGCACCGAAGACTACATTACCGGCCGGTTCGGCTAAAGACGGCCGCCGGTTTCGAAATGGGGAGGACCGATCGATGATCACGAGCAGACGCCCGCAATTCGACGATGAGCTCGGCGAGCTGCGCGATCGGCTCGTCGCGATGGGCAAGGAAGTAGAGCAGGCGATCGACGACGCCGTCCGGTCGCTGAAGACGCAGAACGGGCAGCTCGCCCGCCGCGTTGTCGACGGCGATGTCCGCATCAACGCGATGGAAGTCGAGATCGACGAGACGGCCAGTCGGCTGATCGCCACGCAGCAGCCGGTCGCCAAAGATTTGCGGCGCATTCTTGCAGCGTTCAAAATGGCCGGCGACCTCGAGCGGATGGCGGACCTGGCCGTCGACATCGCGAAGGTGACGATTCGCATCGGCAGCCAGCCGCTCGTCAAACCGCTCATCGACATCCCGCGCATGGCCGAGATCGTTCGGCGGATGACGGCGGAAAGCATCGCCGCCTATATCGACGAGAACGTCGATCTGGCGTACAAAATGGCGCAGCTCGACGACGAGGTCGACCAGCTGCACAGCCAGGTCATGCGCGAAATGTTCGCTTATATGGTGGAAAACCCGAAATCCATCAACCAGGCGATGCTGCTCTGTTTCGTCAGCCGATATCTCGAACGGATGGCCGATCACGCGACGAACCTCGGCGAAAGCGTCGTCTATCTCGTCCGCGGCGAACGGCCGGATCTGAATCAATAAACGGCGACCGCCGCCGACGACGTCCGCCGACGGTCGTTCGCCGGCTCAGGCTTGCCGCCGGCCTGTGGGGACGAGCAGCGCCGGCAGTTCGTCGAGCGACCGGATCACGACGACGCGCGGGCGTCCGGGCGTACGAAACGGCCGCGGCGACGGGGCGCGTCGGGCTCGGCATCCGGACGGCCGGTACCAGACCGCGTGCAGGCCGGCGCGAAGGGCGCCGGCGACGTCGCGCGCCCACGAGTCGCCGACCATCACGGCGCGGTCCGGCGGAACGCCGGCCGTCCGGCAGGCGGCGGCGAACAGCCGCGGGTCCGGCTTGTGGAAGCCGGCGTCGGCGGGCGTCACGATCGCGTCGCGGCCGATGGTTTTGAGCAGGCCGATCGCATCGAGTGCCGCTGCGACGCGGTCCGGCCGGCCGTCCGACACGACGACGACGCGGCAGTCGGCCGCGAGCGAGCGGACGACGTCGGCGGCCCCGGCGACGGGACGGTATGCCGCCGGCGCCGCCGCGATATCCGTTTTGCGCCTTTTGCGCCGCGCGGGGACGGCCAGCGTGCCGTGTAGGTCGAACAGGACGGCTTCGACGGGGATCGGTTTCATGTCGGTCATACTCCTTTCCGTTTGTCGGTCGCGGGCATTTTTCTCGAAGACTACTTGCAGAGTATTCGAACCGGGGCGGGGCGTCGACGAATAAAACCGCGTTTTTCCCCCAACCTAACTGAAAAACGGCAGCAGGGGGACGGATGACGAAAATGAAAAGCAAGCGGCGGATTTGGGGGCCTGTCGCGATCGCGGTCGTCGGCGCCGCTCTGTTGGCGGTCCGTGTTGCGGAGCCGGAGTACGCCTACATGCCGCCCGCCCGGAAGGTGATGAATCGGCAAACCGACTTTTTCGGCCAGTCGAGCGATCAAGAGACGCAGCGGGTATACGACCTCTGGGGCGAGACGATCACGGTGGAAAATGCGGGTAAACCGCGGCAGGCGGGAACGGACGCCGCGCCCGGTCCGGAAGACGGAGCCGTGGAGATCAATGGGGCGTTGCTTAAACTCGGCCGCAACCAGTTTTACAAGGAAACGTTCGGGAACGAGGTATTCCTGACCGACATCCTGGGGATTGTCGACGGACCGTTCAAGATCCGCAACATCATGAAGGCCGTCGCCCAATTGCGGGGGAAAGGAACGAACAATCTGCAGGTGGAATTGGCCGAGGACATCACGATCGGGGGGAAAACGTACAAAAAGGGGCAAAAAGTCGATACCGGACTCGATGTGCCGAAAGGTTCGTACGTGCCGCTGGGACTCCCTGTGAAATACGCCGACGGTAAGCTGAAGGTCGGGATCAGCTGCGCGGCCTGTCATGCGACCGTGGATCCGCAAACGAAAATGGTGGTTGAAGGAGCGCCCAACGCCGATCTAAACGCCGGTCTTCTCCTGGCCATGGCCACTAATTCGGCCGCTTATTTCATGCATACCGGTCAAAGGCTGTCGGATGAGCAGGTTCGGCAGTTGCAGCATGAATTGAAGAGAATGGTGCGCACGACGGACGGGAGAGCCGTTACGTTGCCCGACCCCGACAAGCTGGAGGCGGCCGTGGATGCCGATCTGGCCAAGTGGCCTGCCGGTAATTTCGACTCCACCATCGACCTCAAAAACGATCCCGCGCAAATTCCCGACTGCTTCACAAAAGGAGGCCATCCTTACGGTTGGAGCGGGTTTGCGATGGCGGGACCGTTTCACGGCCTGAGCGCGTTCAGCAACAACGTCCATGCGCAGAACGCCGATCCCCTGGCGCAGGCCGAAGCGAGCCGGGCGCTTTTCGACATCGACAAGGAAGTGTACATCGGCACCATTTTGCAGAACGCGGCCGATCCCCGGTATCGGTACGATCCGGCAAGCGGCCTTAAGCCGTCCACCTTTTTCGCCAAAATCGATCCCACCCCGGGGGTGCCGGGCGTCAACGAGCTGATCAAGCCGCCGACGTTTCCCATGCTGAGCCTGATGGCGCCCGATGGCGTGTTCGCCGGTACGAAAGGTTACCGGGTCGGCGAGCAGGTCAACGCCATGGCCGCGTGGCAAAACACCCTCGTGCCGCCGGCTGCGCCCGTCAGCCCCGACCCGGCCAAGGTGCGCATGGGCGAAGCGGTGTTCAGACGGGCGCAGTGCATTCGCTGTCACACCGGAGAAGCGTTCACCGATCATCGCATTATCCCCGTCGACGTCATCGGGACGGAACCCGCCCGCGCCGCGGCGCTGAAAAAAATGCAACGCCAGTTCGCGGACGTAACTACCATTTATGCGCCCGACACCCCCGTACCGGTTCCGCCGGACGCGCGGGTGCTGCGGGTACCGACCGACCACCTCGATCCGGAGCAACTCAAACTGGCGTTTGCCCGCGGTGACTCGCCCGGCGGTTACAAGGTGAAAGGATTGATCGGTCTCTACTGGAGCGCCCCCTATCTGCACGACGGCGGTGTGGCGGTCGGCCGGGACGAGCGGACTCAATTGGGCGTCGCGGGCACGCTGATGAAGGGCATTCCGGTCGACCCCGCGAACAGCCTGAGGGCCTTGATCGACCGACGGCTGCGGCGGGAAGTGATCGAGGCCAACCGCCGTTCGCCGGAATTGCGGGGCGCCCACGTTGAGGGTATCGGCCACGAATTTTGGGTGGACGACGCCGGCGGTTTTACACGGGAACAGCAGGACGCGCTCGTTCATTACTTGCTTACGTTGAAGTCGCGGTCGTCGGACGGCGATCGGCCCGGTTGACGTTCGGGGCGGATCGACGTGCACGCCGGCGTCCGGTCGTCCGGTCGACGACGCGGGTAAACGGCCGTTTTTATTTCTGCCGAGCCTGTTCCGCTTGCCGCAGCCGCGCGATTTCGTCGAGCGAAAGGCCCGTGACCCTCGTGATAAACGCGTCGTCCATCCCTTCCGCCATCAGCCGAACCGCCGTCGCTCTCAAACCCTCGACCCGGCCTTCCTCGCGGCCTTTCTTGCGACCTTCCTGCAAACCTTTCTCCCAGCCCCGCCTCTCCGTCTTCTCCAGCCACCGGTCCAGCATCCGCTCGAAATTCGTCGCCACTTCTTCCGCCTCCTTCCCGCTTCGCACT